>JACQYM010000133.1 GCA_016208225.1 Deltaproteobacteria bacterium
GGGAGGCGGCTCGACTCCGTACGCATCCTCCAGGGCCTTGACCGCCGCGATGTGATGGGCCGTGGAGCAGACCCCGCAGATCCGGGGGACGATCACCGTCATCTGCTCGGCCGGGACGCCGCGCACCAGCTGTTTAAAGCCGCGAAACTCCATGGCTTGAAAACTGGCGGACCGCACCTCCCCGCCCTCGATGTGGATGACCACCCGGGCATGTCCCTCGATCCGGCTCAATGGAAAAACCAGGGCTGGCATATCAGATCACCTTTTCTTTCGGCCGCGGTTTGCGTTCCGGGCCGGAATAATCCGAAAACTGAAACAGAAAGAGAGAGAGATGGGGGGAACGCAGCGCCAGGTCCACTTCCCCGGCCGGAATATCCGTCAGGCTGGAGATCACCCGCTGGATGCTCGACAGCCACGCTGCCGACTCCTTCTCGATCAGGGCATTGGACGGTCCGCGGCATCCCACGCAGGGATGGCCCGCGCGCGGGCAGGGCGCCCGGCATCCCCCCCGGGTTGAAGAGCCGATGCAGAGAAAGCCCTGGTTGATCAGGCAGATGCCGGGGTCCACCTCGCCCCGTTGAAATCCGGCAAACCGGCTCGGCCGCATGTCTTTTCGCTTTTTCCTGCCGCACTCGACACAGACGATCGCCCCCGGCTTGAAATCAGGCGGGTCGGTAAGCAGAACCATAAAAAGCTCAGGGGTGGGCGGGCAGCCGGGGAGGTAAAGATCAACAGGTACGACAGCGTCAATGGGGCTGCACTTCGGCAGCAGGCGGGGGACGTGATGCCGTGCCCTGTCAGCCAGAAAGACCTGCCGGACATCATCCCGGTCGCCGAGAGAGGCAACCCCGCCGGATATGGCGCACGTGCCTATGGCCACGACCTTCCCGGCCCGCGGCACCGCACGCCGCAGGTTATACAGATCCTCCTCGTTCCGCACCCCGCCGCTCACCAGCAGCAGGTCCACCTCCGGCATATCATGCGTGGAAACCACCAGCGGCATATAGGCGAGCCGGTATTCGCCCACCCACTCATCCGCGTTGAGCAGCGACACTTCACAACCGGCGCAGCCGGCAAGCTGTAAGACGGCAAATGTCTTCATGACCCGTACCTTTTGAGCCACCGGCTCTCAATCAATCATGCAGCCCATAGACCGCCTCTTTCGTAGCAAAACTGTCGGGGAAAAACAAGGTTGACAGGGCGAGCCTCTTGCAAAATGAGTCAACCGTTCATTCCTGGAATCAACAGCCATGACCTGAACGACGTCATTCCGGCAGTGTGTTGAGCCGGAATCCAGTTTTCCGGCGTGACAACAAGAGACTGGATGCCGGATAAAAACCCCTCCGGCTAAAAACCCCTCCGGCATGACGAAAAAGATAAATCCCGCATTTTGCAAGAGGCTCAGGGCATCTCATTTCTCATCCGTCCTGCCCGGTGAAACCTGCCAGATGGTGCCGCAGTATTCGCGGATGGAGCGGTCGGAGGAAAATTTCCCCATGCGGGCCACGTTCAGGATCGACATGCGGTTCCACCCTTCCCGGTCACGATAGGCGGAACTGACCCGGTCCTGGCAGTCGATGTATGACTGGTAGTCGGCCAGGAGCAGGAAGGGGTCGTGGTGCAGGAGGTTTTCCACCAGGGGCCGGAAGAGTTCCGTATCACCCCTGGAGGGAGCCACTTGTCCGTTATTTCAACCTGCCAGCCGTCGCGGAACTCCTGGTCAAAGATGCCGAACTCGTAGCGGATGCCGTAACCGATGGCCGTCACCTCCAGGGTGGCAAGGGAATCCATGTAGCAGGCGGCAAGCCTGCCGAGGCCGCCGTTGCCCAGTCCCGGCTCCTCCTCCTGGTCAAGCAGTTGGTCCAGTTCCAGGCCGAGCCCCTGCAGCGCGGTCCGCATCTGCTCGGTAATGCCCAGGCTCAGGAGGTTGTTGCCCAGGTGCGGACCCATCAGGAACTCCGCCGAGAGGTAGCTGACGATCTTCACATCGGGACGCCGCATTCCTCCCTGCAGCATACGGATAAAGCGGTCCATCATCCGGTCGCGGACCGTATAGGCAACAGCCATGTACCAGTCGTTGCGGACGGCGAGTTCGGGTGTGTGTCCCTGGATGTAATAGAGATTGTCGAGGATAGCCTGCCGCAGTGCAGCAACGTTTGTCCCGGTCCGGGTCAACTCGCGCTCTTCACCTGTGGGAAATTTTCCAGCCTTTTCATTTCTTTTACTCATGTCCTGTCTCCTTAATGAAACATGGAAGAGAAAAAGGAAGCAGTTTATTGTTGAACAGGAAAAGATATCATCCCAAATGATGCTTGCGGGTAAGATATCATGGGTCGATGGCTTGTGTCCAAAGAAGTTTTTGTGTTAGGCATCATTGCCGGATACCTGCTGGGGGGCCGGATCGTGGTGCACGACTGGCCATTGTAAGGACAGGACCTACCGGATCACCACGCTGAACGAGAAATAGAGGATGAAATCGTCCGTCTGTTCGAGACACGAGCCAGCAAGTGGTGGGAGAAACTCACGGATAAGAAAAAGGCTCAATTCGTTAACGGCCTAAATGCTGTGCTGAGATGAGATGAGATTAGGAAAGCCGATCTCACAGACGGGCCTAGGATCTTCCTGACGCAGCAAGTAATAGAGAATGTCATTCAGACGGAATAATACTCGGACTTTCACATGTGGCGGCGCCCGGCATCCTCGGCTCGTTGTACGCGTCTGTAGTCAGCCAGGTAGGCTGGCTTATCCTGCTGCAAACGGTCGGTTGGATGGGAGGATTGAAGATC
>JACQYM010000134.1 GCA_016208225.1 Deltaproteobacteria bacterium
CGGCAGGTGGCCATCTGACCCTGCCGTTCAGCTGGCCCCTCTCCGGCGAAACTGAAAAAGGGAAACTTTCCCTGCCCAAAATCACCTGGCAGGGGAAAGATATCGGCTCCCTTGCCGGCACGATCCGGCTGCAGGAGAAAAAAGTGGCGCTGACGGCTGATTTTCACTCCCGACTGCTGCAGGGGCTTACCGCATTGCTCGCCGTATCCGCTGATTTTTCCGGAGATACGGCGAAAAGCGAGCTGCAGCTGACCATCCCGCCGACCAAACTGACGGACTTCGCCGCGGGCCGGATCTCGCCGCGGGCCAAAGAGGTCACCTTTTCAGGTCTCATGGGCGGCGAGGCACGGCTGGCCCTTGCCGACGGCAGATTGACCGGCAACGGCCGCCTGTCCCTGAAAAACGGCGCCCTTGACCTGGGGGGGCAAAAAAGCACCGTCACCGGCATTGATACCACTCTCACCCTTCCCGCTCTGCCGCAACTGCGCAGCGCTCCGGCCCAGAAACTCACCTTTACCTCGGCACGCATCGGTTCCCTGGCAATCGACGGCGGCATCCTGCACTTCACGGTGGAGTCAGCCGACTCGTTCTTTCTTGAAAAGGGGGATTTCAACTGGGCGGAGGGGTCCGTCAACACCTATGCCCTGCGTTTTGCGGAAAAACAGCTGCAGCCGGAGATGATTTTTTACTGCACCAAACTGCAGCTTGCCAGAATTCTTGAACAGGCCGGCATCAGGAATGTCGAAGGAGACGGTACGGTCAACGGCCGCATCCCGGTACGTTTCAGCGCCGGCAAAATCACCTTTGCACCGAGCTTTCTCTACTCCACCCCAGGCGAGGGTGGCATGATCCGCATTGCCGGGGGCGATTTCCTGACCCGGGCCATCCCCCTTGATTCCCCCCAGTTCAGCCAGCTTGATTTTGCCCAGGAGGCCTTGCGCAATTTCAGGTACAACTGGGCAAAGGTGCATCTGTTCAGTGAAAATGATACCCTGGTCATGCAACTCAATCTTGACGGCAAGCCGGCATCCCCCCTGCCCTTTACCCATGACGCGGCAACAGGGGGCCTGCGGCGCATCGAGATAGCAAGCGGCCAGGGCATTTTCCAGCCGATTCTGCTGGATGTCAATTTTCGCTTTCCCCTGAACACCTTTCTCGATTATGATAAAAGCTTCAAAAACCTTTTGCAGCGCGTCCGGTAAGGTAATCCTTTTCCAGCAGCCGCACCAACAGGAGTCATATGATGCGTACCCAGAAGACCATGATTCTCTTCACCACCCTTTGTCTCCTGTGCGCCTGCACAAAACATGAAATCGAATCCCGCAGTGAAGTGCAGGTTGCCCCGGTTGAAATAAAACCGATTCATATCACCATTGATATCAACATCAAGGTTGACAGGGCGCTGGATAACTTCTTTGAAGACATTGATAAGGCGCAACCGTAACCAAG
Organism: Deltaproteobacteria bacterium; assembly: GCA_016208225.1. Classification (GTDB taxonomy): domain Bacteria; phylum Desulfobacterota; class Desulfobulbia; order Desulfobulbales; family SURF-16; genus SURF-16. The sequence goes on from JACQYM010000134.1 coordinate 1,450, forward strand.
GAGTTTTCTCATGTTCATGTACAAAGTACTCAACAGCCGTTCTGTTTTCCTCTTGCTGCTGCTGGTTTCCTTCCTGCTCTCCGCCACCTGCTGCCAGGCGAACGACGACATTAAAAACCGCATGAAGGCCAGGCTTCCGTCCCTTACCGCTTTAAAAGCCCAGGGAATCATCGGTGAAAACAAAGCAGGATATCTTGAGTTCAGAAAGGGCGACAAAAGCCAGGAAGCGCTGATCAAGGATGAAAACGACGACCGGCGGCAAGTCTACGAAGCCATTGCCAGACAGGAAGGGGTGGACATGGGACTGGTCGGCTCGCGCCGCGCCCTGCAGATTGCCGGGCAGGCTGCGGCCGGCACCTGGCTGCAGAAACCGGATGGGACATGGTATCAGAAATAAGCGGCACGGCCGGGCGTGATGAATTCGTAAAAAGATTTTCACCACAGAGCACACAGAGATCACAGAGAAAATATTTTTAATTACAGCTAATTATCTTTGTGGGCTCTGTGCTCTCCGTGGTTATTTTCAGTTTTTATGAGTCCGTCAAAATTGCTGTAACACAAAGCCGTTCCGCCTGAGCAGGGCGGCAGTGACCCCAACGCCGGGGTACACCCCGCAGGAGGGGCTGTTGGCCTTGAGGAGCACACCGGTGATGCGCTGGGCCCCGGCAATTGCCAGAACCTGATGGGCTCCCAGCAGAAATTGGCGGGTGACGTCCACTCCTTCCCTGGTGACCACCCTGGCCTTTTCCGCGAGCACATCATCACCGTCGCCGCCGACAATATCAGCGGCGCATCTGGGGGTTGGCAAACCGCCGAGCTGCTCCGGGCAGACCGGGATCCACACCGCGTCCCGCAGGAATGCCCGGCATGCCTCACAGGGTTTCAGCCTGCCGTCATATCTGGTCCGCAGCCCCATCAGACAGGCGCTTACCAGGTAAATCGCGGGCTGATCGCTGAGAATTGTCTTTTCCTTTTCCAGGCTTTGGTTTACCATCTGAGTTCTACGAAAAAATTTTATCTTCAGACAGCCTGATCTCGGCAGATGTTACCTTGATACCCAAATTGGCGTTCGATAAAAGTGCCTCAAACCGCGGTACATTCTGATCAGTCAACACATTAATTTTAGGCACTTTAGCGCACTTCAGGCACTTTAGGCACTTAACATAGAACGTACGGTACGACCTCAAAATTCTGATCTCATGGACCCGACAAAAATTATCAAACAGTTAAACAGCAAGGAAAAACGGACGCTCGTTCTGCTCTGCATGCTGGCACTTGGTGCACTGGGTTGCTGGCTGCTTTTCTCCCCCAACGGCATTCTAGCATTTTTCGATGTAAAGAAACAGGTGGCGGCAGTCAAAGCTGAAAACGAGCTGTTAAAAGAAGAAAACCGCCTGCTGCAGCTAAAAATTGACAGAATCAAAAATGATCCCGCCTTTCTTGAGGAACTTGCCCGCCGGGAATATGACCTGCTCAAAAAAAATGAAGCGGTTTTTGAATTCAAGTAGTTTTCCCCTCTCTCTTTTTGCATAATATTGCAAGCGCATGTCCGTACCATCTGCTTTCATCTTCTGACATAATTCTTTTCGCATCCGCCCCTGCAATACGGGACATTTCCCGACATGTTATCAGGACCGCACATGAATGATACCGCTGCTGCTGATTCGGAACTGGCGAAAAAAACGGCCGAGTGGTCGAACGCCATGGATTTCATTGAAGATGCCATCTACCTGATCGATCTGGACGATCGGGTCATCCATGCCAACCGGACTTTTTATAAAATGACCGGCCTCAGGGAGGATCAGGTCCTAGGAAAAGACATCAACTTCATTATCCATCCGGGCGGTGAACCGATACCCTGCCCTGTCTGCAAGGCGCGGCGGGAAAGACGCGACGCATTCATCATCATGGATGCGGAACATCCCGACAATCCGACCGGATGTCCCGTGCAGGTGATGGTGAAGATCATCCGCGATGAAAAAAACAACCCGGTCAGCATCCTCATGGGCATTCGCGATCTCTCCAACATGGTGGAAATGCGCAAGCAGGGACAGATCATCAACCAGATCAAGGAAGCGGTCATTACCACCGATCAGGAGGGAATCATCACCACCTGGAACAGCGGGGCGCAGAAACTGCTCGGTTTCCCGGACTGGGAAACGATCGGCAACAGTATCTCACGGTTTCTGGTCAGCCGGGAAAGTGATCAAGTTCTGCCCCGACAACTGGCAAGCAGTCAATTGTCAGCGGCGACCAATATGGAAACCCTTCTGGTACGCAAATCCGGTGATGCCTTTTACGGACTTATCTCCTCGTCCGATCTGGTCAGCCAGGCAGGAGACAAGACAGGCTTGATCCTGACCATTACCGATATCAGCGCCCGCAAAACCGCGGAAATCAAACTGATGCACAGCGAAGAACGATTCCGTTCGCTTATCGAAAACACCAGTGACTGGATATGGGAAGTGGACGAAGCGGGCAACTTCACCTATGTCAGCCCCAAGATCAGGGAACTGCTCGGCTATGAGCCGGACGAACTCATCGGTACGAGCCCCTTTGCCCTCATGCCGGATGAGGAGGCAGTCCGCCTGGCTGCACGCTTGAACGGGTTTGCCGCGCGAAGGAAACCATTTTTCAGGGTGGAAAACATCAATTGCCACAAGGACGGCCATCTTGTCGTGCTGGAAAGCAGCGGCGTGCCGATCCTGGATGAACATGGCAATTTCCGGGGCTACCGGGGGGTGGACCGCAACATTACGGAAAGAAAGGAGATTGAAAAAAATCTGGCCGATCAGGCAAGCCTGTGGGCCCTGGGGTCGGATATCGGCCATGCCATTGCCGTTGCCGGGGACCTGCGGGAGCTGACGCAGAAATGCTGTGAAGCGATCGTGCAGCGGCTGGATGGCGCCTTCGCCCGCATCTGGCTTTATCATCCCGGCGACAACATGCTCATCCTGGAGGGGAGTGCGGGCATGTATACCCATCTTGACGGCAAACATGGGCGGATCTCGGTCAACAGCCCCTATAAAATCGCCCAGATCGCCAGCAACAGAAAAGCCCATCTCACCAACCAGGTTATCGGTGACCCGCAGGTAAAGGAACAGGCATGGGCCACAAGGGAAAAAATGGTGGCCTTTGCCGGTCATCCCCTGCTGGCGGGCGACAGACTGGTAGGCGTCATGGCCATGTTTGCCAGACATCCCCTCTCGGATTTTATCCTGAAAACATTCGAATCCGTTGCCGACAAGATCGCCATCGGCATTGCCGGCAAACTCGCGGAAAAGGAAAAGACCGCCCTGCAGAAACAGGTACGGCAGATGCAGAAAATGGAGGCGATCGGCACCCTGGCCGGGGGCATTGCCCATGACTTCAACAACATTCTCACCGCCATCATCGGCTTCGGCGACCTGCTCAAGTATCAGCTGGCCGATAACAGAGAGGCGCGGGAATGCGTGGAGCAGATCCTGCAGGCCGGCAGCCGGGCCAAGAACCTGGTGCGCCAGATTCTCACCTTCAGCCGCCAGACCGAGCAGGAACGCCAGCCGCTGCATGCCCATCTTATCATCAAAGAGGCGGTCAAACTGCTGCGGGCATCCATTCCTTCCACCATCGAAATCAGACAGGATATTGATCCGCAATGCGGGACCATCATGGCGGATCCGACGGAGATGCATCAGATCGTGATGAATCTGTGCACCAATGCTTATCACGCCATGCAGGAGCGGGGCGGGGTGCTGGAGGTGATCCTGGAAAATGTCCCGTTCACCGCCGAGCTTGCCAACGTCTATCCCCGGCTGCGGGAGGGACGATATGCCAGGCTGACCGTAACGGATACCGGGAGCGGCATGGAGCCGGCCGTAGTGGAAAGGATCTTTGAACCGTATTTTACCACCAAGCACCTCGGGGAGGGAACGGGCATGGGGCTTGCCCTGGTGCACGGGATCGTTGAAAGTCTCGGCGGAGCAATTATCGTGGACAGCACGCCTGGCAAGGGAAGCGTCTTTGCCGTCTATCTGCCGGTTCTTGATGCGAAAAAAACATCGGAGCCGGCGCCGGAATCAGAGGATATCCCCCGGGGTACGGAGCGGATCCTGTTTGTCGATGACGAAGAGGCCATCGTGTCGTTTCATCGGAAACTGCTGCACAATCTCGGCTACGAAGTAACCGGCCGGACATGCAGCCGGGAGGCGTTAAAACTGTTTCAACTGTATCCGCACCGATTTGACCTGGTCATCACCGATCAGATGATGCCGCACCTCACCGGTGTCGAATTTTCCAGGCTGGTGACGGCAATCCGCCCGGATATCCCGCTCATTCTGCTCACCGGTTTCAGCCATGCCCTGACACCGGAACAACTGCGGACGGCAGGTATCAGGGAATTGGCCCTGAAACCGCTGCTCACCGGCGAACTCGCCGCAATCATCAGAAAGGTGCTGGAAAACGGATAAAAAAAAGAGCAGCTGCCCGCTGCTCTTTTTTATTACCCGTTACCTCTTTCACCCGCCGAAATCATAATCTGCTTTGGCGCTCAGGGCTGCGTCATAATTAATGGTCACCGGACCGACACCCTCTGTTGTAGTCTCAGGCCGCCAGACAACCGGGCAGGCATGCTCAAGGGAATAAATTCTGTCTTCAATCTCGGCGATAACCATGTGCAGCTCTTCGATATTACCGAACATCTTTTCCTTGGAACCAGTGGGCAGCGCTCCGATCTTTGCATCAAGAACAGCCAGTTTCTGCCGCCAGTTGCCAAGTTCCGTGACCACGGATTCACAATAATCATAAATATTCATATCAACCTCCCCGTCCCGTAAGACGTTTCTGGGTCCGTTGCCGAATAATCATCGAGCAACGGCTTCGCTAGATGTATGAATCTTCGCCTCATGTTCTGTTAATAATAATCTATAGCAGGAAGAAATAAAATCAAGTAAGCCCTGTTTAAAAAAACTTCATGAGTTGCCCATCCCGCGGCTCACTGAAGAAAAAGTCCTGTTTAAAAGAGTAGTTGTTAACTTTACCTCAATCATTTATGATTGAACGAAATGAAGAAAAATCACAGGCTGCATGATTGCGGCCCATGGGCGCTGTTGGCCTTCTGACCGCTGAAAACTAAAATGTGGACGAGTAGGCTTTGAATTTCCCGCGATTTCACGATATCAGTCTCAAGTGGAAGCTTGTCATTCCATTCTTTTTCCTGGCCCTTATGGGAACCCTGTCCCTGTTTGCCGTTTCCTATCGATTTCAGGACAGCCTCATCAATGTGAACGAGGCAAAACGGCTGGAAAATCAGTATCAGTTTTTTCTCAACGACATCGAATCGAAAAAAAACATGGCCATGAGCCTGGCGTACAGCGTGGCAAAAAATTCCGAAGTGGCCGCCGCCTTTGCCGCCAGGGATCGCGCCCGGCTGATTGAACTTCTCCTGCCGGTTTACGAAACCCTGCGTAAGGATTTCGGCGTCCAACAGGTTCATTTTCATATCCCGCCCGCCACCTCTTTTCTGCGGCTCCACGCCCTGGCGCAAAGCGGGGATGAGATGCAAACCTACCGGCATACGATCAATATGGCACGGGAAAGCGGCACCGGCGTGGGCGGCATTGAACAGGGTCTTACCGGTTTTGCCATTCGGGGCGTTGTGCCGGTATTCCATGCCGGCAGCCAGGTCGGCACCTTTGAGATCGGGCTGTCGCTGGAACAGCCGCTGCTGGATGAGTTCAAGAAAAATTACGGGATCGATCTCCTGATTTACATGGCAGAAGAATCCGGGGCGAAAACCCCGGCAATTTTTGCTTCCACCATGCCGAAGGGGCTCCTCACCCCTGAAACATTCAGCCGCTGTCATGAGCAAGGCGAGGTGGTGCTGCGGACGGGCAAAGCAGGGGAGCGTCAGGTAGCCAGCATTGCCGGACCGCTGCGCGACTTTTCCTCGAAGATTGTGGCGGTGGTGGAGATCAGCGTTGACCGGGAACCAACCCTGGCCCTTCTCAAGCAATACGGCGCCATTGCCATGGGCATCGGCGCCATTGCCCTGATCTTTTCCCTGCTTTTCGTCTGGTTCGTATCCGTCATCTTTGTCCAGCGGATCCGGAAGGTCATGCACGCCTCGGAGGAAATCGCCGCCGGCCGCCGGGAAACCATGATCCCTGAAGAAAGCGCGGATGAACTGGGAAATATGGCCCGGTCAATCAACCGGATGCTGGCATCCCTGGAAGCTTCGCGCAAACGTCTCAAGAACTATTCCCAGAATCTCGAGGTCATGGTCGAACAACGCACCCGTTTTCTCAAGGAATCGGAAAAGACCTACCGCACCCTGGTGGAAAATGTGCCCATGATCGTGTATATGATCTCGGCCGACGGCACGGTCGTGTTCCTGAACAGGTCCGTGGAGCAGATGATGGGCATTCCCCCGGAGAAGCTGAACGGCCATCACAGCCTGTGGGACCAGCACATTCACCCGGACGACATCGCCCGGGTCATTGCCCGGCGGACGGAATGCCTGCGGGAGGGCAAGGACCTGCATATCGATTACCGGATGATTCACAAGGACCGCCATGTGGTTTATGGTGTTGACCATGCGGTGGCGGTATTTGACGGGGATCATGAATTCATCCGCATGGACGGCATTGTCGTCGATGTAACGACCCAGAAAGAACTGCAGGAAAGGATTCTGCAGGCCGAGGAACTGGAAACGCTGAGTCAGGTATCGTCCCGCATGGCCCATGAGCTGAGAAACCCGCTCACCGCCATCGGCGGGTTGACAAGGCGGCTGATCAAAACTTTCGACAAAACGGACCCGCGCACCACAAAAGGCGAAATGATCATCGAGCAGGTGGAGAAACTCGAAAGAATCCTGATGATGATGCTGGCCTATATCGGACCCCAGTCCGTGCACCTGCAGCCGGGGGATCTGAACAGCGTGGTGGCCGGATCAGTTGACACTGTCAGGACCGAATACCCGAACAAGGACTTTTCCGTCAGCGTCACCCTTGATGAAACCATTCCCCAGCTGCAGCTCGACCCGGTTAAATTCAAAACCATCCTCATCAATCTGATGGAAAAGGGTTATCACCGCATGGGCCAGAAGGGGGAAATGAAACTGGCCACCCGCAAAATCGGTGAACATGCCACCATCACCCTTTCCTACCGGGTGCCCTTTATCTCTGACGATGACATCAAGGATTTTTTCTACCCCTTTGCCGTGGCCTATCCCTTCCCCAAAGGCATCACCAACGGGGAGGTCATGGATGTCCCCATTGCCAAGGTGCTCATCCACAACCACGGGGGGATCATCAATGTCAGCAAGGAAGATACGA
>JACQYM010000400.1 GCA_016208225.1 Deltaproteobacteria bacterium
CTTCAAGGGCGGGATCCCGGAATGGCGGGCCTTTCATTACCCCCTGACGGTAAATGAAAATTACGCCTCCGTCAAAGTTACCAAGTTGAACCCGACGGAGCTGCATACCCTTCTCCAGCAGGACAGCAGCATCTATATCCTGGATGTCCGGCCCATTGACTGCAGCATGGAAAATATTTTTATTCATGGGGCCCATATCTGCCCCATGCTCTATCTGGCTGACTGGCAGAAGAATATCCCCCGGGACGCCCGCATCGTCGTCACCGACTGGACCAACAAAAAGTCCATATTGGCTGCCAAGTACCTGATCAGCAAGGGATTTAATGTTCTAGCTGTCCTCAAGGGCGGCATCGTCCGCTGGCGGGACGAAAAACTGCCGGTGGAACATATCGACAATCCGCTGACGCACGATCCGACATTCTGCGGGGATTGATTGACAAGGCAAACGGAGGGGAAAATGGCGTCCGCGACTTTCATATTTTTCTGCGCACGATGGCGGGAATGGATGTCGGTTCGGATCAGCAGCTTCATCATCAGGATCGGCGGCGCCATCCTGATGATGAGCCTTCTCGGTTCCCTGCGGCCCGCCGATGCCGCTGAGCCGTCCCTGGACGGGTATACGGAAATCAATGCCTTTGAACTGAAGCAGATGATGGACAACAACAGCAAGACGGTTGTGATCAACGTGCTCAGTGAAATGGAATATGCGTGCCAGCATATCAGCGGCTCGATCAATATTCCTGTTGTGAAAATGCGGCAGACCGATAAACTTCCGGCGGACAGGCAGGCGCCGCTGATCTTTCATTGCCAGAGCGAAAGGTGAACGTACGGGAAACACGCCGCAAGGATTGCGGTGGCAAAAGGTTACGCCAATGTCTATTATTTCACCGGCGGCATCCCCGAATGGCGGTATTTCAACTATCCCCTGGCCGGTGAGGAAAAATGGCAGCAGGTCAAGGTCAACAAGATCCCGCCCCTGGAATTTAAACAACTTCTGGACACCCATGACGATATTTTCCTGCTTGACACCCGAAGCCTGGACCGGCAGATCTTAACCCGGCCGGAGCTGGTTTTCGCCATGGACAACTCCATAATGGCCGGCAGCTATATCAAAGGGGTCCAGCACTGCCCGCTGGTCTTTCTTGAGGAGAACCATCATCTCATCCCGCGCGACCGCCCCATCCTCATCACCGACTGGATCATGAAACAGTCCGTTATTGCCGCGAAATTTCTTACCCTGCAAGGCTATGACGTGATCGGGGTGCTGAAGGGCGGCACGGCGCGCTGGCAGACGGAAGGGCTGCCATTGGTCGAAGGACAGGACAGCCTGCAGAGACAGCTGTCCTGCGATTGAGATGGGCGCCTTGCATTTCTTTTCTTTTCCCCGCATGCCGGCCAACCGGATCGTTGCAAAATGGCCATGCCGCTCCATGGCCGTCGCCCCCGCCCGCGGGGAAAAAGCCGTCCCGGCGGGACCTCGCTGATCATGCCATCCCCCCTGCCCCACCTGATGGAATTGACGGAAAAAGGGCCGCGCCGCACTATTTTCCGGAAAATCATCCTGCTTTTCATCCTGCTCATTGCCATGATCATCGGCAATGCCATTTATTCCTCCATCCAGGAGACGCACAAGGTCAATCTGCGGTTGAGCCAGCAATTACAGGCCAAAATGATTATTGCCGAGTCAATTTTAAATTATGAACTCGACAAAATCGACATGGTTGCCGGCACGATCCAGGAACAGAACCGGAAATTTGTCGATTTTCTCGATTACGACAGAATGCAGCCGATCACCGTCATGCTGCAGACCATTGCGGCCAAACACCAGATCGACATGCTCCTGCTCTTTGACGGGGATGACAACCTATTGACCTGCAACCGTCTCGGTACCGGCATCGATCAGCGGGAAACATACCGTATTTTGTTAAAAACCGGCGGAAAGTATGCAGGTCTTGCGGCGATCCCCTATGAAATCCTGTCCCTGCAGAACATGACGGATAAGATGGAACCGGTACAGGACAAGGCGCTGGCCATCCAGGCAACCGTGCCGCTGCTGCACGACTCCGGCGATTTTTACGGCTCCATCGTCCTCGTCAAACTGATCAACGGCGATATTGATCTGATTTCCCATATGAAGGAGATCACCGGGGCTGAAATTACCCTGTTCAACAAGCACCGGCAGCCGGTGTTGACCAGCTTTTCCGGGGTGCCGATCATCTTTCCCAGCCGTGATGAACTGATCCATAACAACAACATTTACGGCACCAAAACGAAAAAACTGAGCCGCGATGCCGACGAGGAGATCGGTTATCTCATGGTTGCCCTGAACCAGCAGAGCTATACCCAGCAGAAACGGCGCTTGATCAGCACCAACCTGATCCCTTTCTTTGCCTCTGTTGCCGTCTCCATTGCCATTTTCCTGCTGCTGAAACGCCGCGTTTTCAACAAGATCAACCAGTTGATCAGCGCCCTCTATCAGGTCAGCGAAGAGGAGGGCAACCTGAGCATCAGACTGCCGGTGCCGGAGGACAAGAAAAAAAACATCGATGAAGTCGAAAACATGGCCATTGACTTCAACAGGATGATGGATACCCTGGAGGAGACCTATAAGCAGTTAAGCAGGGCGAGACAGGCGGCCGAAGTGGCCAATGTGGCCAAAAGCGAATTTCTGGCCAACATGAGCCACGAGCTGCGGACCCCGCTGAATGCCATCATCGGCTTTACGGAAGTTGTTCTGGACAAGCATTTCGGGGACATCAACAAAACCCAGGAGGATTATCTGCTCAACGTCCTGCAGGCAAGCCGCCACCTCCTTTCCCTGATCAACGACATTCTGGATCTTTCCAAGGTGGAGGCGGGAAAACTCGAACTGCACCTGGAACAATTCGATCTGGCCGGCCTGCTCTCCAGCAGTTTCCTCATGATCACCGGCAAGGCGGAAAAAATGGGCATCGCCCTTTCCCTGAATATTGACGGGGCCATGCCGGAAACGGTGCTGGCTGATGAGCGCAAGATGAAACAGATTATCTTCAATCTGCTGGCGAATGCCGTCAAGTTCACGCCGCCGGGCGGGCATATCACCATGGCGGCGCACATGACCGACAGAACGGAATGGCTTTCCCGTGCCGCGGCTGAAGAAACGGAAGATATCGCTGCTGACAGGAAATACATCAAGATTTCGGTCACTGACGCGGGTATCGGCATCGCCGACGAGGACCTGCAGAGAATTTTTTCTCCGTTTGAACAGGTGGAGAGCACCGTGAGCAAAAAATACCAGGGCACCGGACTGGGGCTTTCACTCTCCAAGCGCCTGGTTGAACTGCATCATGGGGTGATCTGGGCGGAAAGTGGCGGACCGGGCACGGGGAGCACCTTCTCCTTTATTCTGCCTCTTTAGCGTAAAAAGTCTTTTTTCACCACGGAGATCACAGAGATCACAGAGAAAATACTTTTAATTATAAGTAGTTATCTCTGTGGACTCTGTGCTCTCTGTGGTTAATTTTCAGTTTTTACGAGTCCATCAGTACTTGTCTTCCTTCCACATCTCCGGCTTGAAGCCTACCACCCGGTTGCGGCCTTCATTCTTGGCGCGGTACAGGGCAACGTCGGCATATTTGATGGCCTCCCAGAACCCGCTGGAATCGCCGGGGAATTCGCTGGCGCCGATGCTCAGGGTTTTCTTCAGCGTGCCGTCCGGCACGTTAATGGTGGTCGCCTCCATGGTCTTGCGGATCCTCTCGGCCAGGTCCAGAATCTCCTGCCTGTTCTTCACATCAATCAACAGGACGATGAATTCCTCGCCGCCATAGCGGATCACCATATCCGACGCCCTGACGCAGCTTTTCAGCACCTCCGCGGTCTTGATCAGGACCACGTCGCCGGTTTCATGGCCGTAGGTGTCATTGACCTCCTTGAAGAAATCCATATCGCACATGAGAATGCCGACCATGCTTTTCCGGCGCATGGTGCTGGCCACCAGGGTGTCCGTATAGGACTCGAGGAACCGCCGGTTATACAGATCGGTCATCGGGTCGCGCATTGTCGTCTCATGGAGGGCGGAGGCGAATCGTTTGGCCTCGATAACCGGGGTCGCCTCCTTGATATAGCGGGAAGCCCGTTTGACCACATGGGCAAACTTCGCCAGGCTTTCCGGGGAACTGTCCTTCTCGTGCAGGAACTGCACCACGCCCACGACCCTGCCGTTGGCCAGCATCGGGATACAATGGTGCTCCATGCTCTCCTTCTGGGGAAACTGGCGGCAGATATTGGGAAATTCAAGGGAAGAGATGTCATGGCCGGTCCGTTTCGCCCGGCAGAAATTTGAATCCTCCAATATTTCCGGATTGCAGACATCCTCGATCTGCGAGGCAAAGGCCACCGTCATTTTGTTCTTGTTGCCGGTCAGCTCATAAATAAATGTCTTATCCAGGTGATAGCGCTCTTTTAACAGGGCGGCCAGCCGCTGGTTGACCTCGGTGGTGGACTCCTCCTCTTCGATGATGGCCTTGAACGAATTGAGACAGAAAATATTATCCACCAGGGTATTCAACTGATGGGCAAGCTGCCCCACCTCATCATTGCTCTTGACCTCAATGCGTTGCTCCCGGTCGCCTTCCCCCTTGGCAATGAATTTGATATTGGCCAGGATACTGTGCAGCGGCATGACGATGATCAGAATGTAGAGCGTGGTGGCAATCGTCAGCACTGCGGCAATCACTGCCCCTATCCAGATGGAATGCGATATGGAGCTGTTGATGATATTTTCCAGCTCCTTGAACTGCTCCCCATGATTCTTATTGATCTCCGCCGTCATGACGATGACCAGTTCATACAGCTCGTCAAGACTTGACAGCAGATCGTCAAGCCGCTCACTGCGCTCCTCTTTGCCGGCGGTGTTTACCAGGGAACCTACGAAATCCCCATAACTCCGGTTCAGCAGCTGATATTCCGCATCGATATCGGCAATGAGAGCCTGCATCCGGGGATCATCCGAAGGCTTGACGATAAAAACATCGAGGGTGTGATCGGCAACCTTGGCCACATCCTGCACCGGCCCGCCATGCTGCAGAGATCCGATCATGCGTCCCATGTCGCTCAACCGCTGCCGGTTGTCCAGCACATGACGGTTATCCTCGTTTATGCCGGGGGTATTCAGGACATGGAGCAAAGAAATCTTAAAGCCGTTGATGCTGCGCAGGATATATTGCCCTATTTTATACTGGGGAATGGATACATCCCGGATGGCATGATCGCCCCTGGCGATTTTCTGCAGGGATACGGTATTTAATATGATGACAATGGCAAGACCCAGCAGGGAGACAACCAGCATACCGATCAGCTTGCCGGTAATGCCCGTGTCAAGACATCTCTGGAAAAAGCATCCGAGAATACTGTCAGATGAGCAGACAGACAGACCAAGAATGGAAAACTTGTTCCTGTCTTTTTGAATTTTTTCTGATGATGTCATAAATAAATCCGGGTATATGGGTAGAGGAATCTGTGCGGGGAAACGTGCAAATATTTTTTTATCCCGTATTTTTTTCCCCGTGTCAAGGAAAGAGCCGATTGCGCCACTGTTTCGTTTTGTTCTGGACAGGGGAACCGGTTATTCCGGGAGAAAATTCCCTGTCAGGCGCGCGCTAAGCCGTGGTAAAAAAATAACATGGCCGGAGAAATGCGCGAAAACGGTTCCTAACCGGCGGGCACATCCCGCCTTTCACCAGATGCAGCAATCCTAACCGGACGGTCTGCCGCGAAATTTTTTCCGCCGCCCGCCCGCATCCTTTGCCATCTGACTGAGCAACCGGGAATTCTCTCCTATAATATCGGCAGGTTCGGCTGCAAACTTGAGAATATCGGCCGGCTCATTGTCATTTATTCCATGACCGAAAATCAGCGGATCCGTTTACAAGCTTATGACTGAAAAAATGTTCAAGGAAATGTATGAGGCCGGGGAGACACCATGGGAGCTGCATCGTCCTGATCGCAATCTCATCGAAATGGTCAAGGAAAGGGCAATACCGCCCGGACCGGCGCTGGACATAGGCTGCGGCACGGGTGAAAACAGCATCTGGCTCGCCGGGCAAGGATTTACCGTCACTGGCTGCGACATCACGGAACTCGCCATCCGGCAGGCCATGGCCAAGGCGGCCCGGGAAAATGCCGCCTGCACCTTCCTGCGGCTCAATTTTCTCACCGACGATGTGCCGGGCGCGCCTTTCACTTTTCTGTTTGTCCGCGGCTGCTTTCATTCCTTTGACAGCGTTGCCGACCGGCGGCGTTTTGCCGAAAAATCGGCCCGGCTGCTGGCAAAAGAGGGACTATGGCTCTCGCTGATCGGCAACGCCGATGAAAGACGGGATTCCCCCGGTCCGCCGCAGCGTTCCGCCCTGGATATCGTCAGCGCGGTGGAAAAATCGTTTGAAATTCTACTGCTGGCCGCCGGCCATTTTGATACGAACCGGGCAGCGGCGCACCGCAACTGGATCTGCCTGATGAAAAAGCGGGCATGAAGGATGAAACGAAACAACGTAATAAGGAGAACAGCCATGAAAGTTGTCGCATTTAACGGCAGCGCCCGCAAAGGGGGAAACACCGCCGTCCTGTTGAAGCAGGTCCTGGAGGAAATCGCCGCAGAAGGCATCGAAACGGAACTCATTGAGCTGGCCGGCAAACCTATGCCCGGCTGTATCGCCTGTTTTAAATGTTTTGAGAGAAAAAACCGGCTCTGCGCCGTGGAGCACGATATTATCAATGAGGCCATTGCCAAAATGGCGGCGGCAGACGGCATCCTGCTCGGCTCGCCCACCTATTTTGCCGATGTTTCCGCCTCCATGAAAGCACTGATCGAACGGTGCGGCATGGTTTCCCGGGCCAACGGCGACATGTTCAAAAGAAAGGTCGGCGCCGGCGTGGTCGCCGTCCGCCGGGCCGGGGCCTCCCATGTTTTTAATTCGCTCAACAACTTTTTTACCATCGGCCAGATGATCATCGTCGGCTCATCTTACTGGAATATCGGCATTGGCCGCGAACCGGGCGAGGTGCTGCAGGACAGCGAAGGGATGAAAACCATGCAGGATCTGGGCAGAAATATGGCGTGGCTGATCAAGAAAATCAACGCCTGAGCCTTGTTTGACGGACTCGTAAAAACTGAAAATTAACCACAGAGGACACAGAGCCCACAGAGATTACTAATTGTGATTACCATCGACTTCACGAAGAGTTTACAGTTGCCGGTTTACAGTTTACGGTTCAATGCCGTTCCTAACCGTAAACCGGTAACCGTAAACACAGCTCCATATTCCGGACAGCGGAACTTTAACCCAGAACTGGCTGAAAATTACTGGTAATCACATAACGAATTGTAATTCAAAATATTTGTGATTACCATCGACTTTCAGAGCGTAGGTCGGGTTAGCGGTTGTATCGCGTACCCCGACAAAAGAGGCCTTTCGTCTAAAAACAAAAAGCCGGTGCCACGCTAATTCATGTCGGGTTACGGCGATAGGGCCGCCTAACCCGACATACGGCTGCAATCACGAAGAGTTTACAATTGC
>JACQYM010000401.1 GCA_016208225.1 Deltaproteobacteria bacterium
ATTTCAAAATGTCCTGCGAAAATGGAAAAACTACCTAGACAGTGAACAATGAACCAGGAGAATTTGGCAGGTAGGGGCGGGTTCACAACCCGCCCTTCAAAAGATACATCAGACAGGGGACCTGGATTCCGGCTAAAAACATGCCGGAATGACGGCCTTTTCGAGACGTGATAAACGTCAGGGGTTTTGGGATCACGGATTGACGGGAGCCATGGCCATTGTTCATTGTTCATTGTCAATTGTTCATTGTTCATTATCCGCAATTCCGTACCGCATCGATAAAACCCTTCATTAATTCAAAGTCTTTTACGCCGTTTTTTTCCACCCCACTGGATACATCAACGCCGAATGGCCTGATGTCTCTGATCACGGCACAAACATTACCGCTGTTCAGCCCGCCGGCCACGACCAGTTTCCCGGTCATCTCCCTGAGCCAATCCGGAAACGGGGCAAAAACCCCGCCGCCCACGCTGGCGTCATAGACAAAATAGCGGTAATCAACCCCGGCCGGCGGCATCTCCTTTGCCGCCAGCACCAGGTTGGCAAGCGGCCTGACTTCGTAGATCTGCACATAATCGAAGGCAGGGGCTGCCGCCTCAACATCGGTGTACCGCAGTCCCACCACAAAACTTTTGATTTTCCCCCTGGCATGTTCCGCCAGCTTTATCGCCTGCTCAGGCGGGCAGTATCTTCTGCTTTTCGGCCAGGTCACCACGCCGATGGCGTCATAGCCGTAGTCGATGGCCTTATCGATCTGCTCTGTCGTGCTTAACCCGCATACTTTGACGAACATTTTGATTCCTTATGTTTGGTCTGGTTGGTGGGCGGGTTACGAACCCGCCCCTACGCCTTGGTGGGCGGGTTGCGAACCCGCCCCTACGTATGATCATTGTTCATTGTTCATTGAGCCAATCCCGTAGGTTGGGTTGAGCCCAGCGAAACCCAACAGTTTATGCCAACATGTGAATTATGTTGCCGTTTGTCGATCTCTGTCAATGTTGGGTTTCGTTCCTCAACCCAACCTACCTCATAACAAATACTGGGCCCCTGTGAAAGCCCCATTTGGTCATCGGTTGCTTTTTTTCGGCATGCGTGGTACATCCGCAAAAAAAGGTTCCTAACGTTCAAGCGCTTGTACGCTGAAACGTTTGAACATTTCTTCTTTTTAACCGTTGGAATTTTCCTTTTATGGCGCGGGAAAAATGGTCGAGCAAGATGGGAGTGATCATGGCCGTGGCGGGCAGCGCCATCGGCCTGGGTAACTTCCTGCGCTTTCCCGGCCAGGTGGTGCAGAACGGCGGCGGGGCCTTCATGATCCCCTATTTTATTTCCCTGCTGCTGCTCGGCCTGCCGCTCATCTGGATCGAATGGACCATCGGCCGCTTCGGCGGCGGCTTCGGCCACAGCACCGCCCCCGGCATGTTCCACTCCATGTGGGAGAAGAACCGTTTCATCAAGTACTTCGGCGTGATCGGCATCTTCGGCCCCATCGTCATCTACCTCTACTACGTTTATATTGAGTCCTGGCTGCTGGGCTACAGCATTTTCGCGCTCACCGGCCGCTACAACCCCTGTACCACCAGCGAGAGCATGGTGGCCTTCCTGCATGGCTACCAGGGCCTTGAGAACAATGAATTCTTCTCTGGCCTTGGTACGGCTTATCTTTTTTACTCCATCACTTTCCTGGTGAACGGCCTTGTTCTCTACTACGGCGTGCAGGGCGGGATCGAACGGGTCTGCAAAATCGGCGTGCCGCTGCTGCTGCTGCTCGCCATCACTCTTGTGGTGCGTGTTTTTCTGCTGGGTACGCCTGATCCCGCCTATCCTGAAAATAATGTAACGAACGGCCTGGGCTTTATCTGGAATCCGGACTGGTCGGCACTCAAAAGCTCCCGGGTCTGGCTGGCCGCTGCCGGCCAGATATTCTTTACCTTGAGCTGCGGCATCGGCGTCATCCTCACCTATGCGAGCTACCTCAAAAAAAACGACGACGTGGCCCTTTCCGGACTCACCGCCGCCGCGGCCAATGAGTTCGCCGAGGTGATCCTGGGCGGCAGCCTGGTGATCCCCGCCGCCTTCGCCTTCTTCGGCCCCGACTCCATGGCCTCCATTGCCAAGGGCGGAGTGTTCAACCTCGGCTTTGTCACCATGCCCCTCGTCCTGCAGAAACTCGCCTTTGGCAATCTGTTCGGCTTTGCCTGGTTTATGCTCCTCTTCATCGCCGGCATAACCTCCTCCATTTCCCTGGGCCAGCCGGCTGTCGGGTTTCTGATGGACGAATTCAATCTGTCGCGCCGCAAGGCGGTCCTGATCTTCACGGCCGTCACCTTTGTGCTCACCCAGCCCGCCATTTTCTTTCTCGGCCGGGGCGTGGTGGATGAGCTTGATTTTTGGGGCGGCTCCTTTTTCCTCGTTCTGTTCGCCACCATCGAAACCATTCTTTTTGCCTGGGTCTTCGGCATGGACCGGGCCTGGACCGAACTGCATGTCGGTTCGGACATCACCATTCCCCGCTTTTACCGCTTTATCATTAAATATGTGACCCCGCTTTTCCTGCTGTTCATCCTGGGCTTCTGGCTGCTGGAGGACTGGTTGCCGATCATGCTGCTCAAGGGAGTAAGCAGCGCGAACCTGCCGTTTGTTATCAGCACGCGGCTGGGGCTCGGCCTGCTCCTGCTGGCCTTGGTGATCATGGTGCGCCGCAGCTGGCGGCAGCGCAAAGTGAGAGGTGAAAGAGATGCTGCTTAGCGGCTGGCTTTTCATGGGATTGAGTTGGGCCGCCATCCTGGTTCTCCTTATTTATTGTTTGATCCGCGCAACGAAGCAGTGAACAATGATCAATGAACAGTGATCAGTGAACATATGCATTTGAAGGGCGGGTTTTGAACCCGCCCCTACGCATGGTCATTGGGTCATTGATGATTGTATATTGTTCATTGGTTAGCAGCCGTAGGTCGGGTTAGGCGGCCCTATCGCCGTAACCCGACATGAATCAGCGCGGCACCGGCTTTTTGTTTTTAGACGAAAGGCCTCTTTTGTCGGGTTACGCGATACACCCGCTAACACGACCTACGCTCTACGGATACGCATTTGAAGGGCGGGTTTTGAACCCGCCCCTACGCATGCCCATTGGGTCATTGTTGA
>JACQYM010000408.1 GCA_016208225.1 Deltaproteobacteria bacterium
CAGAAGAAATTGGCCAGTATCACCCCGTAGAGGGTGGAGGTGAGCGCCACGGGCACGGTGGCCAGAATGACATTGCTGTCCCCGACGCCGGCCAGCATGCCGATGAGCCCGACCACGCTGCCCACCAGCCCGAAGGAGGGAAACAGTTCGCCCATGGTGCGGATCACCCGCTCGCAGTCCTCCCGGCGCAGCTTGAAAAAATACATCTCGGTATTTAATATATCCCGGATCATGCTGCCGCGGTAGCCGTCCACCAGCAGGCCCAGGGCGCGGCGCAGAAAGAGAATGGATGTCTCCTCTTCGTCTTCCTGCAGGGAGAGAATTCCCTTGAATTTTGATTTGACGGACAGATCGACCAGGATCTCGACAATGTCCTCCGGCGTCTTGGTCTTTGTCCGGTAGGAGGAGAGCAGCACCTTATAGACGATTTTCAGCCGCTCCAGCCGATAGGTGATCAACGTCGCCCCGAATGTGCCGCCCAGGACCACCAGGGCGCCGGACAGATTGAAATAGAGGGCCAGATTGCCGTCAAACACGAATCCTGCCAGAAAGAGGACGATGCAACCGGCGAGACCGATGATGTTCTGATTTCTCATTGTTCCCCTTCGGCCCTGACGGCGACAGGCATATCCCTGGTCAGGATGATTTCCACCCTGCGGTTTGCCGCCCGGTGTTCCACGGTATCATTGGCGGCAACCGGCTGCCCCGCGGCATGGCCGGTTACATAAAATCTGTTTTCGGCAAGACCGGATTCCTGCATCAGGAACCGGGCGACCCTGCCGGCCCGGGCCAGGGACAGTTCCCAGTCGGAGGGAAAAGCGGGGGTCTGAATCGGCACATCGTCGGTATGGCCCACCACGTTGATCATGTAGGGGGTTTGCGCCACCAGGGGGATGATCTTCCCCAGCCCCTGCACGGCGCCTTCCTTCAGCTCGGCACTGGCGCTGTCAAAAAGCAGGTCGCCGGTCAGAATGATCCGCACCGTTTTATCCGGCGCCAGATCCACTTTGGCAAATTCCCGCACACTGTCGGCATCCAGGGCCAGGCGGCTCAGATCAAAAATTCTGGCCAGATGCTCATCCGCCGGCTCGCCCGCCGGACCGATGGCGCCGCCGCCCTTGAGTCCCATGACCCCTGTGCCCACCCCTGAGCCGATGTCGGCGCCGTCACCTTCGCCGAACCGCACCTCCTGGTTGGCGGACTGATAAATATAAAGCACGGCGAAAAAAATGAACATGGTCATCATCAGGTCCGACCAGACCACGGACCAGTGGGGAGCCCGGGGCATGCGCAGCCTGGCAAAGGCAGCTTCATCATAGGCCCTCATGCCGCTCTCCCAGCTCACCTCCTCCCGCAGAGGAGAAATGATTCGCCCCCTGGGCTTGCCGCGCCTTTCTTCTCTGCCCGGCTCTCTTTCTCCCTGCTGCTCCTGCCCCGGCCGGACGGCAGGCGCGGCCCCGCCATGCCGGCGCCCGCGATGGGCGGCTGCCGGCGAATCATTCTGCTCAGTGCTTTTTGTCATATGCCTCCTTCACGGCCGCCCCAAGCGAGCGGCGGCCACACATACCTATCGGAAACCATATGCTTTTCTCAAATAAAATATGTGATTACCACTAATTTTCAGCCAGTTCCGGGTTGAAGTTCCATTGTCCGGAATATGAGCCGTGTTTACGGTTTACGGTTACCGGTTTACGGTTAGGAACGGCATTGAACCGTAAACTGTAAACCGGCAACCGTAAACTTTTCGAGACTGCAGCAAAAAGACTCCTCACTCCTCACTCCTGTCTACTTGATAAAAGGCAGCAGGGCCTTAAACTCCGGAGTACCGGCCTTGCCCAGCAGCTCGTAAATGATCATCTCCGTATTGCCGACCGCGCCGCCGATCTGCCGGATTCTTTCCAGCCCGGTCAGATAATTTTTTTCGGCCCGGGAGCCCACCGCATCAGCCGGCACCCACATGTCATAGCCGGCGCCCAGGCCGCCCAGCACCGTCTGATAGATGCAGATATGGGTTTCCACCCCGCAGACAATCCAGGTATCAACCTCGGAACAGGCATGGATTTTTTGCAGAACAGCCGCATTGCCGAAACAGTCGAACTCAAGCTTGTCCAACGGCTGTTCACCCCCGATTTCCGCGCCGATCTCCGGCAGCAGCGCACCGATGCGGGCCGCATACTGGGTGGTGGCGATCATGGGCAGCTGCAGAATCGCCGCCGCTTTGGCGAGCAGTACACTGTTTTTTATTACCTCGTCCCTGGCCGGAATGACCGGCATCATCCTCTCCTGAATATCGATGATGAGCAGGCCGGTATTGGCCCGGACGAGTCTTTTCGCTCTTGCCATTTTCTATTCTCCTGTTAAAAACCAATGAAAATGATTAATATGAATCATTCATTATAAACCATTACATAAATCAAAGAAATTTCATATACGGCAATAATGGAAAAGAGACTGCGCATCAAGACCATCCTCGCGGCAAAACCGCTTGACCGGGAAATAGAGATCCACGGTTGGCTGAAATCAAAAAGGGAGTCCAAGGGCCTCGCCTTTCTCGACATTACGGACGGCTCGACCCTTGCCGGCCTGCAGGTTGTGGCCGATGAATCATTAAGCAACTTCACCACCGACGTGGCCAGGCTGACCACCGGCTGCTCCGTTGCCGTGCGCGGCCTGCTGGTGGCCTCGCCGGCCAAGGGCCAGGAGGTGGAGCTGCATGCCCGGCAGATCAGGGTCCACGGCTGGGCCCCGCCCGACTCCTACCCCCTGCAGAAAAAACGCCACACCTTCGAGTTCCTGCGCTCCGTGGCCCATCTCCGGGGCCGCACCAACAGCCTGGGGGCGGTGGCCAGGGTGCGCAGCCGGCTCTCCTGGGCCATTCATCTCTTTTTCCAGCAACGCGGTTTTTTCCAGATCCACACCCCGATCATCACCACCAGTGACTGCGAAGGGGCAGGGGAAATGTTCACCGTCACCGCCCTTGATCTGGACAGGCTGCCCAGAAACGATGCCGGCAGTGTCGATTACAGCCTGGATTTTTTCGGCCGCCCGGCCAGCCTGACGGTGAGCGGCCAACTGGAGGCCGAGTCCTATGCCCTGGCCCTGGGCAACGTCTACACCTTCGGCCCCACCTTCCGGGCCGAAAACTCGAATACCAGCCGCCATCTGGCCGAATTCTGGATGGTGGAGCCGGAAATGGCCTTCTGCGATCTGGAAGACGACATGGACCTGGCCGAGGAGATGTTGAAATTTCTCATTGCCGACTGCCTGGCAAACTGCGGCGCGGAGATGGATCTCTTTGCCCGTTTTATTGACAAGGATCTGCCGGCCAGGCTCGACAACGTCCTGCAGCACCCCTTTGTCCGCCTCTCCTATACCGAGGCGGTAAAAGAGCTGCAGAACTGCGGCCGGAGCTTCACCTTCCCGGTGGCCTGGGGCATTGACCTGCAGTCCGAGCACGAGCGCTATCTGGCGGAAACCCTCTGCGGCCGGCCGGTGATCGTCACCGATTATCCGCAATCGATCAAACCGTTCTATATGCGGTGCAATGATGACGGACGAACGGTGGCGGCCATGGATATCCTCTTTCCGGGCATCGGCGAGATCATCGGCGGCAGCCAGCGCGAGGAGCGCTTTGCCCAGCTCAAAGAGAGAATGGAGCAGGCCGCCATCCCCCTGGAAAATTACGAGTGGTATCTGGATCTGCGCCGCTACGGCACCGCACCCCATGCCGGTTTCGGCCTGGGCTTTGAACGGCTTATCCAGTTTGTCACCGGCATGGGCAATATCCGCGACGTGATCCCCTTTCCCCGCACGCCGGGCTCGTCCACGATCTGATAACGCATATTTTCACCACCGAGCACACGGAAATCACGGAGAATATTTTTTATTAGTTATCTCTGCGGGCTCTGGGCGCTCTGTGGTAAAATTTCCAATTCCATGATGACAATGAGTACAACCATCCGCTTTCTTTTCGCCCTTCTGCTCCTTTTCTGGTCAGCTGCTGCCGCTATGGCTGCGCCCGATACCGGCGGCCCGGGCCGGGCCTTCATCAGCCGGGACGCCAATCTCCGCGTCAGTCCGGCGGAAACCGCGGTGATCATCGCCCCGCTGCTGAAAGGCACGCCGGTGCTGATCCAGGTCCGTCACAAGGAGTGGGTCAGGGTGGAAGTGCCCGGCCTTTCCAGGACAGGCTGGGTCCATGCCCCGCTGGTCAGTGAAGATGCGGGCAGTAATGGTGAAAATCCGGAGAGCGCTGTCGGGCAGGCCGAAACAAAAAAGATCATCGCCGCCGAGGAACGCAAGATCGTCCGGAAAAAAACAGCAACGGAGCAGCCGCTGCCGCGACCGCTTCCCCTGAGCGGGGTCATTGATATCCAGCAGGTGATCGACCGGTCGCGGCGGGGCATGGCGGCCAGGGAGAAATTTGAGGAGCTGGGCCGCGCCGGACAAACCGGAAATCTTGACCAGGCCGAAGAGGAGATCATCAGCAGCATCATTGTCGAAATCCGCTCCATCGTGGAAAAATATGCCAGGGAAAAGGGCTTCACCCACATCCTGAACAGCAATGCCGGCGCCGTTTTCTACAATGACGGCAGTTTCAACATCACCGACGACATCATCAGGGAATACGACCGCCAGGCCGCCCCGCCCCAACCGACCCCATGAGTCCCGAACTGATCCTGGCCCCGCTGCGGGGCATCACCGAGGCAGCCTTCCGCGACCTGTTCGTCCGTTTCTTTCCGGGCTTTGACCGGGCAGTGGCCCCCTTCATCTCCACCTTCCAGGGCAACCGCATCAGGCCGGCCAAGCTCAAGGAACTGCTGCCGGAAAACAACACCAGACTGCCGGTCATCCCCCAGATCCTGGCCAAGGACCCCGACCATTTCATCGCCACGGCCGGCACCCTGGCAGATCTGGGCTATACCGTGGTCAACTGGAACCTCGGCTGCCCATACCCCATGGTGGCCAACAAGATGCGCGGCTCGGGCCTGCTGCCTTTTCCGGAAAAAATCGAGGCCTTCCTGGAGAAGGTGCAGTCCATGCCCCTGGCCCTGTCCGTCAAAACGCGGCTGGGCCGCCGGGACGGCAGGGAAATCCTGGATCTGATGCCCATTTTCAACAAATTCCCCCTTGCCGAACTGATCATTCACCCGCGCACCGGCATCCAGATGTATGAAGGCGAGGTCGATCTCGACATCTTTGCCCGCTGCCTGGAAGTGAGCCGCCATCCGGTTGTCTATAACGGCGACATCAACACCTATGCGGAGTATCAGCGGCTTGCCGGGCGCTTTCCCGGGGTAAAAAGCTTCATGATCGGCCGGGGCGCCCTGGCCAATCCCTTTCTGCCGGCCGAGATCAAACAGATGCCGCTGCCGGACAATCCCCTGCAGAGGGTGGCCGCCTTCCATGCGGCGCTGATGGCCTGCTACGGGGAAATGCTTTCCGGCCCGTCGCCGGTGCTGGGCCGCATGAAAGAGCTCTGGTTTTACCTGGCCCGCTCCTTTGCCGGCGGCGAGAAACTCTTAAAAAAAATCCAGAAAACCAAAAAAATCGAACGCTATGCCGAGATTGCCGGGGAAATTTTTCGCCATGGCGTCTGGCAGCCGGATAAAGGAGGAGAAAGCTCATGACAAGGCCGTTGCGCTCCCGTTTCATCGCTCTCTGGTGGCTTCTTGCCCTGCTGCTTTTCGTAGCGGCCCCGGTCCAGGCCAAAAGCATCCTGTGGCAGGTGCGGTCCGGGGAGAACACCCTTTACCTGCTCGGCTCGATGCATGTGCTGAAAAAAGATTCCTACCCGCTGCCGCCGCTGATGGAAGAAATTTACGCGGCCAGCAATGTCATTGTTTTTGAAACGGACATGGATGAAATGGACACCCCGGCCATGCAGAAAAAGATTGTCGATTATGGCCGCCTGCCCGCCGGCCAGACCCTGCAGCAGCAGCTCAGCCCCCCCACCTGGCAGATGCTGCGGCAGAAGATGGCTGATCTGAACATTGCCGAAGCGAATGTGCAGCGGATGAAACCATGGCTGTGCGCCCTGACCCTCACCGTCACCGATCTGCAGCGGCTGGGGTTTCTGCCGGAATATGGCCTGGATGAACATTTTTACCGCCGAGCAAAACAGGACAACAAGAAGATCATCCCCCTTGAATCGGTGGATTTTCAGCTGAGTCTTTTTTACAGCCAGTCCCGGCAGGGACAGGAGGAGTTTCTCAGGCAGACGCTGACCGACCTGCAGGTGGCCGACCAGTTGTCCGGCGAGATGGAAAAGGCCTGGAAAACCGGGGACGACGGCAAGCTCGCCAGCCTGATCGCCATGAGCTTTGCCGATTACCCCCGGCAGCTTGAACGGCTGGTGCTGCAGCGCAACAAGAACTGGCTGCCGGTGCTGGAAAAGATCGTAAAGAGTGAACAGGCTACCCTGGTGGTGGTGGGGGCCGGCCACCTGGTGGGCCCGAACAGCGTGGTGGATCTCCTGCGCCGCAAAGGGTATGCGGTGGAGCAGCGGTAGCCGGGCCGTCTTTATTCCAGGTTGCATTCAGACCGAGACCGCGAAGGCAAACGAGCCGCGACGAGACAGTACACTGAGTACGGCAAGGAGCGGCGTAGCGCAGCCGACAAAGGTATCGGTTTGAAGGCGACTTGGAATTACAGGGCCGAAAAAATCATCATGCTGCCCATCACCACCAGCAGATACAGGATGATGCGCAGATAACTTTCACTTCTCACCCTGCCGTAGCAGAACGCCCCGGCCGCCACCCCCGCCAGCACAAACAGCACCGAACCGGCGAAATAGTCCAGCACCGCCGCGGTTGTCAGCCCGGAGACGGCATGGGCCGCTGCGACAAAAATGCCGTTGGTGAAGAAAAAAACGGACAGGGTGGCCTTGATGTCATCCTTGTCCCAACCGGTGAGGGTGGTGTAAATGATGGTCGGCGGTCCGCCGGCGCTGAAGGCGCTGCCGATCACCCCGGTGAAAAAACCGGCCACATAGGGCCAGAAGGCCTGGATCTGGCGCGGCCTGGGCTTGCAGAACATACAGTAGAGGGCATAGCCGACCAGCACGATGCCGAGCAGCAGTTTGATCAGATCGCTGTCCGCCCCGCGCAGGAACCAGGCCCCGGCATAAATCCCGGGCAGACAGCCGATGAGCGGCGGGATGATCTTCCGCCAGTCGATATGCCGCCGCAGCTGCAGCGAGAGAAAAGAGGTGATGACGAGGCCGTTCAACACGCAGAGCGGCACCGCGATCTTGGCGTCAATGAAGAGCAGCAGCAGCGGCATGGCAACCAGGGCTGAACCGAAGCCGGATACCCCCTGGGTAAAACCGGCGGCCAGGAAGATGAGGCCGATAAAGTATGAATGGGACATGGAGTAGTGTTATGCAGGATTGACAGCATGGGCCGGCAACAGGCGCCCCTTGGCGCCATCCCACCACAGGAGGTGAGATCGGCATTCACTTCTTGCCATCCTTTTGCAAAGAAAGCAACCGCTATTTCCGGAAAAATGGTCCGCAATTCCGGAAAAAGGAATCAATCTCAATAGCAGCCTCCCGCCCCTTCCCAGAAAAATACAAGATAATTAAAATGTTAGGGCATAAACAGACAGCGGCCCGATATTTGCTATCAATTCAACCAACATGACATGGGTCAGCATGCCGCCGGCAACCGACTCACTCCCTATGAAACCATTGAGAACTACGAAAATGAAAAAGATTATTGCCCTCAGCGCCCTCATCCTGTTCAGTGCGGCCTCCCACGCCTCCGCCCTCAACATGCTGCAGCTTGACGCCGATCCGGGCGTTTACATCGGAGGGACGGAGGAGTCGACGGTAACGACCAGCGATCAATTTACCCTCTATGCCCTGCTTGACCCCTCAAAGGTTTCCAGCAAATATCCCCTCGCCGAGTACCACTTTTTTATCTCCGCGGCCCTGACGCCGCAGGCGACGATCGATCAGGGCGGTGATTACGGCTCCTTCACCTTCAACGGCGCAACGGTTGATGTCACGGCTGACATGACCTGGGGCACCCCGCCGGTTGACATCATCGCCACAAGCCAGGACCTGGCGGGGCACGGTATTTTCGACACCTTCTACAAGGAATTTGCCTTTTCCTTCAACGCAGCAAATACGGTGCTGGCCTATGATGTGCAGACCGATGCCGGGATTCCCATATCCGCCACAACCGGGGACCTGCTGTACCGCGCCTCCTTTGCCGTTGATATTTCCAACCTTGATCCGGATTACGGCATTCATTTCGACCTTTACGGTTACACCCTC
>JACQYM010000409.1 GCA_016208225.1 Deltaproteobacteria bacterium
GCCAGGATGGCCACGGAAACGCTGCCGACGCTGCCCATGGCCCCGCTGACCAGGATTTGGCCGACACCGGGCTTGACGACGTGTTCAACAATTTTCAGCACGGACTGGGCCGCCGTACAACCGGCGGTGCCGTAGATCATGCTCTCATAGAGGCTCATGCCCGGCGGCAGCGGCACGATCCATGCCGCCGGCACCCGGATGAACTGGCCGAAGCCGCCCGGAATTTTGGTCCCCAGGTCATAGCCGGTGACGATCACCTCATCCCCGGCGGCACATCGGGGGGAAACGCTTTCCATGACAACGCCGGCGGCATCCACGCCGGGCGTGTGCGGATAGCGGCGGGTAACGCCTCTGTTGCCGGAGGCGGAAAGGGCGTCCTTGTAGTTGAGGGATGAGAAGCGGACGGCAATGAGGACATCATATTCAGGCAGTTCGGCCATGGGTCTCTGTCTTACTTCCCTGATAAACAGATTGTCAGGTTCTTCCCGGACAACCATGGCCTGAAACAGTTGGTTCGTCATCTTTCTTTTGCGGTTGTGGTTTAACTGGCAGGAGTAACTGCGCAAATGTTTTATGAAATCATCTTACCTGATTCCGTAGTTTATTGACAAAGATTTATTTTCATTTAGACTGGCCTGATTTCAGTTTCGTATTTTGGATGACCAGCACACGGATGCTCACTGAAGAAGTCACCACAGAGCACACAGAGATCACAGAGAAAATATTTTTTTATTACAGTTATCTCTGCGGGCTCTGTGCACTCCGTGGTTAATTTTCAGTTTTTTTTATGTTTTTATTAACACTATTAGCCTCTTAACCGGAAAGAGAAACTCAACGACTCACCATGACCAGGCAAACCATTCAGGATAAACTTTTTGCCCTGTACCGCGTCAGTTCGGAGCAGCTGACGGATTTTTTACAGGGCGGCAATTTCGACCGTTACGGAATCAAGGCCAATGAATTTGATGTGTTCTGCGCCTTCTGGACAACGGCCTGCTATCTGCGCAGCACCGCCACGCCGGCGGCGCGGGAAGTGGAAAATTTCAATAAATCGATTGTCGTCACCATTGTGGACCGGATTATTGCCGCCAGTCCGGAAGAGCTCAGTGCGGAGCAGCTCGAGGCTTTGTCGCAGACCGTCACCGATGTGTTTGTCGAAAGATTTTCCGGCTACCGGGATTTCTTTCAGGCGGACCTGCAGCAGCGGGAAAACGAATCCATCCGCCTCTTTCCCCGGCTGGTTGAGGGATTTCTTGGTTCGGTGCTGGACGCCCCGGTGGCTGACCACTCCCCCGTGCGGCAGCTTTTTGACGGTATTCTGGCGGATATGCTGAACAGAGCGGTAATCTTTTTTGCCGGGGCAACAGGTGATGCTGGGCATGGCCGTCAGGATGAAGGCCGAGAGGGTAAAGGGAAGATAGCATGAGAAAGATTAAAATCGGCGTGATCGGCGTGGGCTATCTCGGTAAATTCCATGCCCGGAAATATGCGGCCATGCCGGATGTGGAGCTGGTCGGCGTGGCCGATGTTTCCGCTGCCCTTGCCGGCCAGGTTGCCCTGGACAACAAGACGGCAGCCTTTACCGACTACCGGGAGCTGCTCCGTCATGTGGAGGCGGTGAGCGTGGTCGTGCCCACTCCCCTGCACCACCAGGTGGCGAGCGCATGTTTTGCCGCGCATGTCGATGTGATGCTGGAAAAACCCATGACCGTTACCCTGGCCGAGGCGGATGATCTCATCGAGCAGGCGCGAAAGGACGGCCGCATTCTGCAGGTCGGCCATCTGGAGAGGTTTAATCCGGCCATCGTTGCCATGCAGGAATACCTGACCTGTCCGGTCTTCATTGAATCGCAGCGGGTCCATTCCTTCAAGCCCCGGGGGTGTGAGGTGGATGTGGTCCTTGACCTGATGATCCACGACATTGACATCATTCTGAACGTGGTTCCCGCTCCCCTGCAATCCATCGACACCATCGGCGCCCGGGTGGTGACCCCGGAAACGGATGTGGCCGCCGCCCAATTGATCTTTGAAAACGGCTGCACGGCAAATGTCTCGGTCAGCCGGGTGGCCCATGACAATGTGCGCAGTCTGCGGATCTACCAGCCCGGCGGGTCGCTGACCGTCAATTACGCCACCAAGGAGATCATGGTCATTGAACGGCTCGCCGGCACGACCCCGGAAGGGTATCCCAATGAAAAAATTACCCATTTCTGCTTTACCGAACAGGATGCCCTGGCAGCGGAGCTGACCGATTTCGTGCAGAACGTCAGGCTGCGGCGGCAACCGCTGGTATCCGGCCGGGAGGGACGGCGGGCCCTGGAAGTGGCTTTGCAGATCATCAGCCAGATCAGGAATCATTTCAACAGATATAAAGATACCCTATGCGGCGGATCATGATTGTAACGGGTGAGGCCTCGGGCGATCTGCACGGGGCCCATCTGGTGGCCGCCATGCGGGAGCTTGATCCGGAACTGTCCGTGTGCGGCATGGGCGGCATTGAGCTGCGGCGGCAGGGGGTTGAGATCCTGTATGACGCCGCGGCCATGGCGGTGGTAGGCCTGGTTGAAGTTCTGGCCCATCTGAAAGATATCCGGGCGGCCCGCAAAATTCTGGAGCGGGAACTGCGCCATAATCCGCCCAATCTGCTGATTCTCATCGACTATCCAGATTTCAACCTGCTGCTGGCCAGGCAGGCCAGGAAAATGGGAATTCCCGTATTTTACTATATCAGCCCGCAGGTCTGGGCCTGGCGCAGCGGCCGGGTGCAACAGATCGGCAGGCTCGTTGATACGATGGCGGTCATCCTGCCGTTTGAACAGGAGTTTTATCGGCAGCGGGGGGTTGCCGTTCATTATGTGGGCCATCCGCTGCAGGACTTTGTCAGCCGCACCATGTCCAGGGATGAGTTCTGCCGGCTGCACGGCATCAACCCCGCTGATACCCTGCTGGGGCTGCTGCCCGGCAGCAGGCAGAAGGAGATCCGCGCCATGCTGCCCGTTTTTCTGCAGGCCGCGGCGGGGCTTGCCGCGGCGGAACCTCATCTGACCGTCCTCCTGCCGCTGGCGCCGACCCTGACCATGGCGGATCTACGGGAATGCGGCCTGGATGGGACGCCCCTCAACGTGCGGGTCATTGCCGAAAACCGGTACGATCTCATGGCGGCCTGCGATCTGGCCATGGCGGCATCAGGTACGGTGACGCTGGAGCTGGCGATCCTGGATGTGCCCATGGTGGTTGCCTACCGGGTGTCGCCGCTCACCTGGCTGGCGGGGAAAATGCTGGTCAACGTCGAATTTGCCTCGCTGGTCAACCTGATCGCCGGCCGGGAGGTGGTGATCGAGCTGCTGCAGAGTGCGGCCACGCCGGAGAAAATCGCCGCGGCCCTGATGGAAATCAGGCCCGGCAGCCAAAAAAGAGAGAAGATGCTGCATGATCTGGCCGAGGTGAGGACAAAACTCGGCCAGGGCGGGGCCTCCATGAATGCGGCCAGACTGGCCCTGGCGACTGCCAGTTGAGAAAGTTTGCAAAAAAAAGGTGAAAATTTTTTTATTGCCTGGTAATAATTACCTATAAAATAAATGTATTATAGTTTTTTTCAAATACACGGGGTGTTGCATGAAGATTTTGATTGCCGAAGATGACGTGATGACCCGGGTCATCCTTCAGGAAATGCTGTCTGATGTCGGAACGACGCACGGAGCTGAAAACGGCCGTGAGGCAATTGAAGTGTTCACCCAGGCCTTGAAGGACCGGGACCCCTTTGACCTTGTCTGCCTGGATATCATGATGCCGGAGATCAACGGCCAGGATGTGCTGGTGCGGATCCGAAAGATTGAAGAGGATCTCGGCGTCATTCCGGAGTATCAGGTGAAGGTGATCATGATCACGGCCCTGTCAGATCCGGAAAACATCAGGAAGGCGAAGGAGGAAGGCCGCTGTGAGGCCTATATGACCAAGCCCGTCAAGATGGATCAGCTCCTTGAGCAGATCAAGAAACTTGGCCTGCTTGTTTCCTATTCGTTTTAAAGAAAGGGGTTACGCGATTAAGGGGTTAAGGGGTTAAGGGGTTAAAGGGTGAAGGGCACCAAAGCCTGTGCATGGACA
>JACQYM010000412.1 GCA_016208225.1 Deltaproteobacteria bacterium
CTGAAAATTATAAAAATATTCCCCGTGCCGGGCGATGAAGGCCGCGACATAATGCCAGCGAGGCGCAAAAGCCCGTCCCTCCAGGCCGGCCAGGTGCGCCATGCCGAGTTCGAACCAGCGGAAACCCGCCTGTTTTGCCCAGAGCATGAGGTGCAGAAAAAGAAAATCCATCACCCCGTGGGGCGCCATGGTCGGGTGGAATCGCATCAGGTCGATGGAGACTTCCTCCTGCCCGCCGCTTTGTCACAGATTGGCAAAGGCCACCACCTCATCATCCTTTTTCACCACGGCGATGTCGAAACGCCGGAGGTACTCTTCTTTAAAAAAACCGAGGGAGAATCCTTTTTCCCGCGCCTGTTTGTCGAGCAGCCAGGCATCGGAAATCGTTGCCAGCTTCGGTAGGATGCCGTCAATCTCTGCTTTGGGCACAATCTCGAACCGCCATCCTTCCTTTTCGAGTTTACGGAACGTGTGGCGCAATCCCTTGCGGGAAGCATCCGCCAGTGAAAAATCCTGCAGCGGCACCCGCGCCGTCTCGCCCAGTTTGGTGAGGGTCAGCCCCAGATCAAGGTAGTGGTGCAGGTTGTCCGGCCCCACCTGATAAAAAAGGGTCCAGCCAGCGTAATGGTCTGAAAGTTCACGGAACCGCCAGATAAGATCCGGCCACTCCTCCAAGGGACCGACAGGATCACCCATGGATACCCAACTGCGGCCCTCCACCCCGAACATGATGAAGGCGGTGCGCTGTTGGTTGAACAGGAGACTTTTGTCGCCCAGCAGTGCAAGATGGGCGCTGGTGCTGCGTGACGATTGGATGATGGCTGCCGCTTCTGCCAGTTCCTCAGGACCGGGCAGCTTCGGCCTTGGCGGGGCGGGCTGCAGCAATCGGGCAAAGGCGAACAGGAGCAGCACGCCGGCCCCGCCTGCCGTGGCCCGCATGAAACGGGGGGCATGCCCCTGGAAGGTAAATTGCCACCAGAGACGGGCAGCATATTCCTGGTGTTTGTGGGAAAATAATCCGAGCCAGACCGTGCAGATGAGTACCGTGCCGATGGCGGCAAGCCAGGCCGGGGTGAACCGCTGGTTGAGAAGCGAGGCCTTGCGGTGAAAATAGCGGCGGCTGGGCAGGAGCGCCGCCAGGACCAGGCCCAGGATGAGGGCCTCCTCGTAATCGAGCCCTTTCAGCAGGGAAACGAGCATGCCGGCCGTGAGGAGAAAAACGGTTATCCAGTAGGCCCCGTCCAGGCGGCGGAGAATTCCTCTGGCCAGCAGCATCAGGAGCATGCCGATGGTGCTGCCGAAAAAATGGGAGATTTCCAGCGCCGGCAGGGGAAAGAAGCGTTGCAGCCAGTCCAGGCGATCTTGCATCCCGGGCAAGGCCCCGGAAAAAAGGAGCAGCGCCCCGGCCACAAAGGTCGCCAGGCTCAGCACCGGCACAAGAACGGCGGTTTCCTATTTCCGGTAGGCCGTGAAGGCCCGGCGGACAAAGATCCGGTGGGCGGCGATTTCGTGGGCCCCCAGCAGGAGGACGGCAAGTCCCAGGGGGGCCAGGTAATATACAGCCCGATAGGCCACCAGGGCGGCCAGGGCCTGGGGCGCCGGCACCAGCGGGGAGACGAGCAGCAGAAAAACCGTCTCAAACACCCCCAACCCGCCGGGGACCTGACTGACGAGACCTGCCAGTTGGGCCAGCATGTATATGGCAAGGCAGCCGGGAAGCGACAGTGACTGGGTCGGCGGCAGCAGCGCGAAAAGCACGCATCCGGCCAGAAGCCAGTCCGCGCCGGCAATCAGCAACTGCGCCGGCAGGATCCAGAACGGCGGTACCGCGGCATCCCTGTCCCTCCACAGCAGGGGCCGCTTCCATATTGTGACCAGAGCGAAATACAGAACCGGCGGGGTAAGAAGCAGCAAACCGAGCAGCCGGGCCGGGAGAAAGGAGAAGAACAGGCCCGGCGGCAGGGTCATGGGCTCCAGGATGAGGATGAGTCCTCCCACCGCAAAAAATCCCAACCAGAGAGTCAGGGTACAGAAGAAAACGATGGAGGTGATTTTTTCTCCGGAAAGCCCCCAGGCCGAATAGAGTCGATAGCGGACCGATGCTCCGGCGAGCATGGAGAGCCCGATATTGTTGCTGAAAGCATAGCCGACAAAGGAAGCGAGTCCTATTTTGCGATAGGGCAGGGCCTGGCCGACGTAGCGCAGGGCGAGGGAATCGTAGCCCGTCATGACAAGATAACTGAGCATCGTCAGGCCGATGGATTTCCAGATCGTGAGCGACTGCAGGGTATTCAGCCCCTGGAGAATTTCGTGGAGATGGTAGGCGCGCAGTTCATGGTACAGCACCCATCCTGCCGCGGAAAACAGCAGGACGCTGAGCGCCGGGACAACAAGGGCGCCTGCTCTGGCAGCCAATCCCGCCGATAAGGCGGCAGCGCGCTTTGCCGGCGCAGATGCAGAGGCGATATCCGGCTGTTCCGGGATTGATGGCTGGAGACGGTCCATAACTTAACGTTCTACTCGAAGTATTTCAGGATGGTGTGCTGGATGGGGGCATAGTCATGGTTGAAATGATGGCCGCCGGGCACGACCATGATGCGCCTGTTCCGGCCCCCGAGCTGTGGACAGAGCGAGTCCTCTTTATCCTCGGTTCCATAGACACACAGCAGGGGCGGGCGGAGAGCCGCGGCTGCCTCCGTAACGTCCAGTGCCCCGGCGCGCCGGATGTTACGGAACCAGTCGCCTATTTTTATCTCGATATTGGTATACTTCCCCGGCGCCAGCAGCACCAGCAGGCTGATGCGGTCCTGCAGATCAACGGGCAGCCGGTTGACCGCCAACGGCAGCCAGGAGGCCCCGAAGGAGTAGCCCAGCAGCATGACCCGTTTTTTTCCCCACTCCTTGAGATAATGACGCATGATGGTTTCCAGATCAATGGCCACCTGGGCGGGCTGGCGCGGCTTCCAGAAATATTTGAGGCAGTCGAAGCCGACGGTGGCAATACCCTGCTGTTGAAAGAGGTTACCGAATTCCCGATCCAGGTCCGCCCAGCCGCCATCGCCGGAAAAGATGATGGCCAGCGCATCGTTGCCGGGGTCGGGAGCCGGCAGTTCCACCACGGGCAGATTTCCTGGCGGGACAGGTGCAGCGCCGAACCCTGGTGATCCTGAAGTGCCGGCGGCCGGGGTGCCTGCAAGCACGGCGGTTGCCAGCAGCAGATGCATGGCCAGGACGGCCACGATTATTTCACCGGTTATTTTGCCCATAGCGATTGTTTGAAGAATGGTCATGCGGTGCTTGCCCGCTTTTCCATGCTGCCCCCCGAAAGTCAGGCAGAAAGCATGCCGCCTGCATTGGCCATGTTGACCTGCGTCCGGCTCCAACCTTATGATAGTATACAAAATGACGAAAAAATGTTCGCAATTTTTGTTGACCGCCGTCATGGCCCGGCCAAATGATCGTCATAGGGCTGTTTCATGGTTATTCCGGAATTTGCATTGCCAATGGCCACGATTTTGCATTTTTAAGAGACTCGGTAATTGTTGATATACCGTTTACAAAGTCATGGAACGTCCGTCATTCCGGCATGTTTTTAGCCGGAATCCAGGTTCTCACTGGATGCCGGCTAAAAACATCCCCGGCAAGCGGGGACTGAACGGAATGCTGGCATGACGACACAGATAAACGGTATTTTATAACTTCTAAGTCCCTAATGAGCCGTAAAGATAGGGCCTGAATTGTACAAGTTATTTCGTAACGGCTCCTCAATCAAACAAGGAGAGAAATGTATGGGTCTGACAAATAAAAAGGTCATTATTCTTGTGGAGACACTCTATAACGAACTGGAGTTCTGGTATCCGTATTATCGCCTCAGGGAGGAGGGCGTCGAAGTCTGCGTGGTCGGCCCCGAGGCGGGCGGTGAGTACAGGAGCAAGGACGGTATTGTCGCCCGGGCGGACAGGGGCATGAATGACATCAGGGCGGCGGAATTCGCGGGAATCATTATCCCCGGAGGATACGCCCCTGACCATATGCGCCGTCATCCGGCCATGGTCAAACTGGTGCGGGATCTGCATGCCGCCGGCAAAGTGGTGGCGGCCATCTGCCATGCCGGCTGGATGCTCGCCTCCGCGGACATCATCAAGGGGAAAACAGTCACCGGGTTTTTTTCCATAAAAGACGACCTGGTGCATGCCGGCGCAACATATGTCGACCAGGAGGTCGTGGCGGACGGCAACCTGGTGACCAGCCGCAAGCCGGATGACCTGCCGGCCTTCATGAAGACAATTCTGCAAAAGCTGGCCGAAGCGTGAGTCCGGAAAAACAATGGAACACCTTCCCGCCCAAGCGGCAGGGGGATGGCAATTCGGTTGGCATGAATCTTGTTGTAATTATGGGGAATGTTCTTTCAACAGTCGTATCAGCAGGATGACGTACACTGCGATATCGGCTGTTGTATATCATGAAATACAGCAGCCGCGGCAGACGGCACTGAAACAACTGAGGAGGTAACCACATGAGTTCAGTAGCAAAAGTCATCGAGTTGAGTGCGGATTCCGAGAAAAGTTTTGAAGACGCCCTGCAGGCAGGTATCAAACGGGCTTCGGAGACCCTGCGCCACGTCCGCAGCGTCTGGATCAAGGACAAGGAAGTATTGATCGAGAATGGCGCCCCCAAGACCTATCGCCTGCATCTCAAGGTAACTTTCCAGCTTGATTAAACCCTTCGACTGTCCCATTCCATCGAACTCGGTCCTGCCAGGCAGGACCGATTATCTTCCCTGCCGACTACCCCAACTTTCGGAGTTATCGAATTATACGAAGTTACAATAGGTTGTTTGGAATACGCAGCATGTAATCCGTCATGCCGGACTCGATCCGGCATCCGGAAGCGGCCGGTTACTGGATACCGGTTCAAAACAAACCGGGATGACGACTGGCAATATTGTCATATAATTCGTTATTACAATATGTTATCCAACTCC
>JACQYM010000135.1 GCA_016208225.1 Deltaproteobacteria bacterium
GAAAACACGAAGCAATCAATGTTCCATGGTACTGGCTCGTCATAGTTTTCCTCAACTTTCTGAGTTGGTATAATACATTGAAATCATGAATTATCTGGGATGCCGGATCAAGTCCGGCATGACGGATTGCATGCCGCTTATTTCATACAACTCGTTGTTGTCGCGAATAATTCACCAACTCCGAAAATTGAGTTGATTATCTCCGTGGGCTCTGTGCTCTCCGTGGTTAATTTTCAGTTTTTACGATAAATGGCTGCCACTTCCTGCCCTGGGATTCGGCGACCTCCCTGTTGCGGATTTCCCCGGCATGGACATTGATGCCCCGTTTGAGGGAGTTGTTGTCCGCCGCGGCATGGAAAAGCCCTTTGTTGGCTATTTCCAGGGCAAAGGGCAGGGTGGCGTTGGTCAGGGCAAAGGTGGAGGTGCGGGGGACCGCACCGGGCATATTTGCCACGCAGTAATGGATGATGCCGTCCACAATAAAAACCGGGTCTGAATGGCTGGTGGGCCTCGACGTTTCAACGCAGCCGCCCTGGTCAATGGCCACATCGACAATAACCGCTCCTTTCTTCATCAGGGAGAGCATCTGTCTGGTCACCAGTTTCGGCGCGCTGCTGCCGGGAATCAGCACGGCGCCGACCAGCAGGTCGCAGATGGCCAGTTCCTGCTCCAGATTATGGATATTGGACATCAAGGTGTTGATGCGGCCGGCGAAGATGTCGTCAAGATAGGCGAGCCGGTGCAGGTCCGTGTCCAGCACGGTAACCGTGGCGCCAAGGGCGGTGGCCACCCGGGCCGCATAGCTGCCTACCGTGCCGCCGCCGATGATGGTGACGTGGCCATGCTCCACGCCGGGCACGCCGCCAAGCAGAATGCCCCGGCCGCCTTCCTCTTTTTCCAGAAAATGGGCGCCGACCTGGATCGACATTCTGCCGGCCACCTCGCTCATCGGGGCGAGGAGGGGGAGATAGCCGTTATCCAGCCGCACCGTTTCATAGCCGATGGCTGTTACCCCTTTCTGGCACAGCTGTTCCGTCAATTCCGGCAGGGGGGCCAGATGGAGATAGGTATAAAGGATCATGCCCGGCCGCAGGTAGGGATACTCCTGCGGCAGCGGTTCTTTTACCTTCATGATCAACTCGGCCTGCCGGTAAAGCTGCTCTGCGGTGGAGGCAATTTCAGCCCCGGCGCTCACATATTCGCTGTCGGCGATATCGCTGCCGCTGCCCGCTCCCTTTTCAAGAAGCACCTTATGCCCGGCCGCGGTCAGGGTTTTCACCCCGGCAGGCACGATCCCAACCCTGAATTCCCTGTCCTTGATTTCTTTCGGCACTCCGATAATCATGTTGTTGACCATCCTTTCTTACATGGGCAGATGCTGCGGTAATGTTTTGGGTGAAAATATTTTTAACACTTATAACCCCTCTTGCAATATAAAACCACAGACTCCGTCGGCCGGTAATTTTCCCAGCGCAAGGTTTATACCACCGGCTTCAGCCGGTCAGCTTCAGCTGCGAAGTGTGTTAGATATTTCCCATGGCGCAAGGAGCGGCATGGATAACTCCCTCCCCTTCAAGGGGAGGGCAGGGGTGGGGATGGGGTTGAATTGGTCTCTCGGCGTTTGTAACCCATCCCCCTCCCAACCTCCCCCTTGAAAGGGGAGGAGCAGGCAGGCTGATGTTTGCGAGAAAGTTTCCATAACGCGTCGATCAGGCGACGTGTATTCGGACTTTCAGTCCGTGACTCAAACCCACCAGCATTAGCTGGTGGTTGTTTATCAGTCGGTGTCACCGCTTCTGGGAAGGCATTCGGCATGTCGCTTGGCCACCAGCCTGTTTTGACTCTCCGGCCGCTTGCGGATATTTTGCTTGATTCCATCCCCTGCGGTTGACAAATTCCTCGCAAAAGAAGTAAACCGGTTTCATGGGGTTTCCCGGTTTGGATGAACCCGCCGACAAGGAGGATTCTCCTCCGGTATTGATCAAATGATAGCCGCCATCAATGCCGAAATTGGATGGCACACTTTTCACGGTTAAGGAGGTAGGTAATATGAAAAGGATAGTGATTGTAACGCTTCTCGCCGCCTCCCTGCTGACGGCCTGTGTCGTGATGCCAAGGCACGGAGTTGTTGTCCCCTATCTTCCGCCGGTCGTGGTGCTGGATGTGGAGCCGTACTATTATTACGATGGTTTCCACTATCATTACAATCGCGACAGATGGTACTACTCAAGTTCCAGGGGAGGGCCCTGGTACGACCTGCCGCGCGACCACTACCCCAAAGAGCTCAGGTTTAAAGGAAGAGGCGGGCGGCACGGGGGCCGTGACCACGATGACCGGCACGACGATGACAGGGATCGGCGAGATTGATCCGCCGGTCAGCAGAGATACTCAAGCAAGAACGGAACGGGGCGGCTTCGGGCTCAGGAAAGACTCCTGTACCAGTTGGCCAACTCTGCACCGATAAGGTGTGGATTGTCCTCCTGCAGATAATGGAGCCCGCGTCCGATGTCCACCGTCTGCAGGTGCTTCAAGTTCTGCCTGCACCATTCCACCATCGGCGCCGTGATAAGCACACCCGGATTACCATGGAACAACAGCTTCGGCAGGTCTGTCTGCCGGAGCCACCGGTTGTAGCTTTCAACAACTTCCACTACATCGGCGGGTTCGCCTGCAATGGGGAGTTCGTTGGGCCAGCGCCAGACAGGTTTACGGCTACCTGGTTCCTTGAAGGGCTGCCGGTAATTGTTCATTTCCTCTTCGCTCAGTTTTCGGACTGTCGCCTCAGGTAATATTTGCTCGATGAACATATTCTTGTTGATAATCATGTCCCACCCGACTTCAGGAGTCCGAAAGGCCTGGAATATCCCTTTGTGGTCCGGATGAAACATCTCCCAACTCGGCACTGGAAGCAGGATGGCTTCCATGAATGCCAGCCCTTTCACATTGTC
>JACQYM010000089.1:0-6310 GCA_016208225.1 Deltaproteobacteria bacterium
TCGCGGTTCGTGGCGGTGATGATGCGGACATCGGCCGTGACCGAAGTATTCGAGCCCAGGGGCTCGTATATCTTGTTTTGCAGGACCCGTAAAAGTTTCACCTGCAGGGAATGCGGAATATCGCCGATTTCGTCGAGAAACAGGGTGCCTGTTTCCGCCGCGGCAAAGCGGCCGATCTTATCTTTTTTGGCATCGGTGAATGCGCCGGCCTTGTAACCGAAAAGTTCCGATTCCAGCAATGTTTCGGGCAGGGCGCCGCAGTTGACGATGACAAAAGGCTTGTCCGCCCGGTTGCTGGCATTGAAAATGGCCCTTGCCACCAGTTCCTTGCCCGTGCCGCTTTCCCCGGAAATCAGCACGGTGCTCGGGCTTTTGGCGATATCCGGCAGGATATTGAAAATACGCTGCATTGTCGCGCTTTTGCTGATGATTTCCTCAAAGGTGTAATTTTTGGTCAGCTGCTTGCGCAGACTGGTGATGGCGGTTAGGTCCCGGAATGTTTCAACGCCGCCGATAATGTTGCCGGCATTGTCGATGAGCGGGGCAGCGCTGATGCTGATCGGGATTTTTTCACCCTTGGCGTTGGTTATCGTGATGGAAAGATTGGAGATCGGCTTGGCGCTGTACAGGCTGAGGGCGATGGCGCAGTTTTTCCCGCAGATGCTGGAATGAAAGATGTCGCTGCAGAAGCGGCCGACCGCGTCGTCGGCTGCCCAGCCGGTGATGAGTTCCGCGGCGCGGTTGAATGAGGTGATCTTCCAGTTGCGGTCAACGGTAAAAACGCCGTCGGCGATGGAATCGAGGATGATGTGGTTTTTTATGCTGCTGGTGGTGTCTCTGAATGTCTCGACGCCGCCGATGACTTTCCCCTGATGGTCAAGAAAAGGGGCGGCGCTGATGCTGACCGGAACAATTGTGCCGTCTTTCTTCTCTATGAAGATAGACTTGTCGATGATTGTTTGACCCTCACGGATGCTCCGGCCGAGAAGGCAGGCCTCGCCGCACAGGTTGGAGTGGAAAATTTCGCGGCAGGATTTACCGATGGCCTCGTCCTGGGTCCAGCCGGTGATCGCCTCGGCGCTCCTGTTGAACGAGGTGATCCGCCAGTTGATGTCAACGGTGAATACCCCGTCGGCCACGGAGTCGAGCACCAGCTGATTGACCAGAAATGACTTTGACGTCTCCTGGAAAGTTACAATGGCGCCGGCCAGGTTTCCCGCCCTGTCCGGCAGGGGAATCGCGGTGACAAGCACCGCCAGATCACGGCCGGTATCGGGATTGCTGAGCACAATCGTGAAGGATGTCATCGCCTTTGCGGAGGTAACGGTCGAGCAGAGATTGAAAAGATCGGTAAACCTGGCGTGCCGGCTGAAAAAATCATGACAGTTTGTGCCGATGATGTCCGTTGCCTTAATTCCCAGCAGATCCTGGGCCGCCTGGCTGAAGGCGGTGATCTCCCACCGGGAGTTGACGGTAAATGCGGCGAGGGTGACCTGGGGCGGGAGTGTAGTTTGCTGGTTCATTTCCATTGGCTGTCGGCGTTGTTTCGTGGTCGAAGAGGA
Organism: Deltaproteobacteria bacterium; assembly: GCA_016208225.1. Taxonomy (GTDB): domain Bacteria; phylum Desulfobacterota; class Desulfobulbia; order Desulfobulbales; family SURF-16; genus SURF-16. The sequence goes on from JACQYM010000089.1 coordinate 1,563, forward strand.
TAGGTGTGGCTGGCGTGAGTCAGGAATGATAATTTAGTCGCAAGAGTGCCGGCAGTCAAGCCACTTGTTTTCCCGCTGAATTTTATTTGCCGATTGATGGCAGATCGGGTAAGCAGGCGGCAGGGGCGCATCCGTAATCCGCGTTCCGCAATCGAATAACCCTTCCAGCTTTTGTCCGCCAGGATGGAGGTGAAATGCAGAATTGACTTGACAGTTTTCTGTTTGTGTGATTGTTTGTGCCACGATAGTGTAGCGGCTGTTCGGAGTGATGTTTATTGATTGCAATATTTTAAAATGACACGCAAAAAAATTGGCGGCCTGCCTTTGGCGGCTGCCGTGGTGATAATTTTTTGAGGGAGAAGCACTATGAAAATCAGCGATTTGGAAAAGCTCAAAAATGAGGGGGCTGAAAACCTCCCCTCTGCTGAGCGGCGAAGTTTTTTGAAATTCGGTTTTTCCGTTACCGGCGTATTCCTGGGAGGCTCCATCCTGTCACTGACTTCCGCCCGCACCGCGCTGGGCGCAGTTGAAGTGATGCCGCCGCAGGCGCAGAAATTTCCCTACAGCCCCCATTACTCCATGGTGATCCGCCAGAATCGCTGTGTGGATTGTGAGCGTTGTAAAGAGGCCTGTGCGAAAACCAATCATGTTCCCTCCTACGGCTACCGGACGACAATCCTGGAAATGCAGAGGGAAACCGCTCCCGGCGAGAATGAGCGCATTTTCATGCCGGTGCTCTGCAACCACTGCAATCGCCCCCCCTGCGTACGTGTCTGCCCGACCAAGGCCACGTACAAGGATAAGAAAACCGGCATTGTTACGATGGATTATAAAAAATGTATCGGCTGCAAGACCTGCATGGCCGCCTGTCCTTACAATGCCCGCTATTTCAAGGAAGAGAACCGGGCGGTCGACAAGTGCAACTTCTGTTTTGATACTCGACTGTCAAAGGGTGAGACAGAGACGGCATGTGCCGCTGCGTGTCCCGCCGATGTGCGTGTATTCGGCGATCTTTCCGATCCCGGCAGCAGGGTTTACAAGCTGATACATACACCGGAAAAGGTTGCCTGGGTATTGCGTCCTGAAACCGGGGCGCTTCCCAATGTCTATTATATGAACGACTAATTGCCGGAGAGGATGAATATATGAACATTGATCGTAAAGCTGTAACGAATTTTTTAAGTGTATTTGCTTTTGCCGGCTTGCTTTTCGTGCTGACCGGCGGGCAGGCCGTGGGTGAGGAAGAATATGATGAAGAAACCTACGGTCCCCAGGCTCCCATAATTTTCACCGCGCCGGTAAAAGCGGTTATATTCACCCATAAGACGCATACCATGGATGCAGGTCTGGAGTGTGACAGCTGCCATGATGAAGTTTTTCAGATGGAGAGCGGGGTGGCGGAGCAGAATGATGATTTCACCATGCAGTCCCTTTATGACGGCAAATATTGCGGCGCCTGCCATGACGGGCAGACTGCTTTTGCTTCCAATACCCGCTGCACGGTCTGCCATATCGGCGTAAAAGGTTTTGATCGCATGCAGGGGGGCGGCGCCAAGGCCGATTCCCATGGCGGTCATTGATATTTTTTGACCTATGTCCCTGCCGGGGCGAAAAGGCAGCACTTTTCGCCCCGGCTCCCTTCGTTATCAGTCCACGCCCATTCTTTTGGCATATTTTGCGCCTCGCTCAGGGCAATCATCGTAAATAAATCATAGCTATATTAGTGTAATCTTCGGATTTGCAGGTTTGGTGAACTAATTGTAACCGCAAATGTTCAATATGCAATCTGCTGATCCGACCTCCATTCGCTTCCCTCTGCCCTTTTCTCTGCCCTTTCTCCTTGCCCTTTCTCTGTGTCTTTCCCATCGTTTTTACCAGCCATGATCGGGACTGATTCGTGCTTTTTTGAAATAATGCATTGTAATCGTTATAAAAAAAATGTTTCTGTCTTGTGCCGCCCTGAGTTGGATGGATATTCATAGAGTGGGCGAAAAATGAGCAGTATCTCGCGCGCAGGCGCGGATTTCAGGCGCAAAAGTTGTCTGCGGCAGAATGTCGCAGGGGCAACATGCTGTAATTGATAGATTTTTGCTGATTTGCTAGGAATCTTGCGTCGCGAAAACGGCCTTATTTTGCGGTAAGCAGTGGGGGCGGCGACGCATTTTGCTGCGGTTTGCCGATTTGGTGCGGGCGAATTATGCGTCTATGATGTTAGATAATCTGCCTCTAATTTTTTATGAAAAGTAGTGGAAATGAATAAATATAAGTAGGTATTTTATCGAAATTTTGAGGAGTTAGATTCTTCTGGACGCCGGAGAAAAGTTATATTTCCAGAGGTGGCATATCTATTGCTCTTGTATAAAGTCAACGAGAAAAGAAGCCTAGCCAAGAACGAGAAATAAGGAGGCTGTCATGAGTGCCTTAATCCACCTGCTTTCAGCGCATCAGCGGAAAAACGAAACAAAATCAATCATCACCAAGCTGGCCGCCGGCATGAGCCAGTTAAGTGAAGCCTTCTGGTTTACCCTTTCTCTCTGCCTGTTCGTGATCATGGGGCCGTTTTCAGTATTTGCCGTGATCATCGGTCTGCACCAGCTGGCAGTAAAGGGTGACAAGCAAAACGAGCCCGAACCGGTATGAAGGCGGCAGCAAACTGATCCGCGCGAACTTCGGCTTCATCGGATGGCGGTCTGCATGAGGCTGATACTTGATCAGTGAATTGTTTCAAATTTAGCAGAGTTGAGAGTGCAAAACAAGATTTTTTTAACAGGTATCAGCGGCATCGTAATATCTGTCAGCTAAAATATCCAAGTTTAATTTTTAACACCAAATGAGAGGAGGACTGAAAATGTCAAACGGATTTTCACTAGCAGCAACTGCTGAACCGAAAGTCGTCACCCCAGGTTTGAATAAAACCACAATGCTCTTTGTGTTGATGGCCGTGGCGGGAGTCGGTGCCGGTCTGTACGCTTTTTACGCCGGGCACCACAACGTTTATAACAACACCCGCGAGATGCCGTGGGGAATACTCATTTCCTCCTATGCTTTTTTTGCCATCACATCAACCGGTCTCTGTCTGCTGGCCGCCATCAGTCATATCTTCGGCGGCAACAGGCTGGCCCCCCTGGCCAACAGGATGGTCTGGCTGTCAATCATCACCATTATCGGCGGATTCACCCTGATCGGCCTTGAGCTGGAAAGCCCCTGGAGAATGGCGATCTACAATGTCACCTCTCCCAATCTCACCTCCAATATCTGGTGGATGGGTACGCTTTACGGTCTGGCCGTGGGCTTCATGTTTGTTGAGTTCTTCCTGATCCTCACCAAACAGTATAAACTGGCCATTACCCTTGGTGTGATGGGTGCGCTGGCCGAAGTGGCAGCCAATACCAACCTGGGCGCCGTTTTTGCCACCCTTTCCGCCCGTCCCTACTGGTATGGAGCCCAGTTGCCGATCTACTTCCTGGCCTGCTCCTTCATGTCCGGTGCGGCCGCTGCCGTTCTGTTCACCAACTTTGCCTACAAGATGCGCAATGAAGAGATGAATGACGCCACCTATAAAGGCGTGCAGAGCGCTGCCAAGGTGCTTACCCTGATGCTCTTCCTGGTCAGTGTTGCAACCGCATGGCGCACCATCACCTTCTATGTCGGCGGATCGGAAAGCGGTCGCGCTGCTTCCGACGCCTTGCTGGGCGGCCCCCTGGCAACCAACTTCTGGGTTTTTGAAGTAAGTATCGGTATGATTTTCCCGCTGCTTCTGCTGGCCTTCACAAAGATGAAAAGCCTGCCGGCCATGTCAGCCGCGGCCCTGATGGCCCTGGTCGGTCAGTTCTTCTCCCGCTATGACCTGGTCGTCGCAGGACAGCTTGTTCCCCAGTATGATGGATGGGATAATCTGCCGGCATACTTCACCTATACCCCTTCATTATCTGAACTGCTGGTAACCATGGCCGGCCTCGGGTTTGTCGGCGCTGCATTCCTCCTTGGCGAAAGATTCTTCGGTCGCGCCTTTGAATATCACGGCGAGCATTAATACCGGGAAGATGACCAGGAGCTGAGTTCATCTTGGAAAACCGGGGTATCCGGTGGGATACCCCGGCCATCACACTCAACGTGTTGAGAGGGACAAAATGATAGCAGACGATAAAGCAATCTTTACAATCGGCGTAGCTTCCAAGATGTTGAAAGTGCATCCCCGGACTTTGCGGATATATGAGAAGGAAGGATTGATCAAGCCGATCCGGCAGGGGAAATGGCGCTACTTTACCATGGATGACATCAAGTGGGTGGAATGCCTGCGAGGCATGATCCATGAGAGCGGCATCAGCATAGCGGCCATCAAGAAACTCCTGCAGTACACCCCGTGCTGGAATATCGCCGATTGCCCGTTTGAAAGGCGCAAACAGTGCACCGCCTTCATGGCGAGCGGACTTGTGCCGCGCAAGATTGAACTGCACAGACCTGAAAAGGTGAGAAAGATGGACAGCGATGCCGCGGCGTAAAAAATGCTGCGATCAGCGGGAGAAAATCCGCTCGAGCAGCATTTTTTCCACGGCCGTCTGCGCCAGAAGAACAGCAGCTGCCGCTTTTTCGAGATTTTTTACCACCATGGAATCATTGCCGGTCAAGATGTGGCTGCAGTTATAGTTCAGGCAGAAAATAGGCTTCACCGTGAGGGTGCAGCCCTCTTGTCCGAGAAAACAGCATTCAACCGTATCATCCCGCTGGGAAGCAACTTCGACCCCCAG
>JACQYM010000089.1:6375-15684 GCA_016208225.1 Deltaproteobacteria bacterium
CAGCATCCGCCGCCCGGTTTCTCCGCGCATGCCCCGCACAGGGAAAACATGGACATGGAGCCCATCTGCAGCTGCAGGGCTCGGGAGAGAAGGGTCAGATCATGCAGCCTCTGCCGCATGTTCGGCAGGGCAAGCAATTCTCTCCCCTTCTGTTCGTAAAGCAGTCTGGCGCAGGCAAGCTTGTGCGGCACCGCACTGAAGTATAATTCGTTCATCGTCAACATATCAGCCTGTCATCCTTCTATTGGCCAAGGTCCAGATGCACCATCTTTCATTCCGTTGCCGGCCGAGAAAACGGACCCTGTCCGTGGGCAGTTCCGCGAGTAATCCCGCTTCCATGGATTGCAGAAAGCCTGACACGATATAGAGATCAGCCTCCCAGAAGGCCGGACTTTGAAAAAGCTGCTCAAGCAGGCCCCGGTACAGGTTGGCGATCACCAGGCTGCATCCCCTGGCCGGCGGAGGTTCTTCGCGCAGGTCCATCTGTCTGACCTCCACCCGATCCTCCACCATGTTCAGCCGGCAGTTGGCCCTGGCGACCTCGCAGGCCAGCGGGTTGTTGTCCACGGCGATGACCTTTGCCGCGCCGAAACGGGCGGCCGCGATACTGAGCAGCCCTGTGCCGGTGCCGAGGTCGAGCACCGTGTCAATATGCATTTCCGGCGTTTTCAGGCAGTTGACCAGCGTTTCCAGGCAGGCCCGGGTGGTCGGATGAAAGCCGCTGCCGAAAATGACGCCGGGGTCGAGACGGATATCGGCCCCGCCTGTTTCCCACACCGGCGCCACCGTAACACCGGCCACGGAAAAAGAGGAGATCACCTGACCGGCCTCCCAGTCGCGGTAGTCGAGCTCAGCCTGGTAGATGAGGCTGCACCGGTGGCTCTCGCACAAGTGCGTCACCAGACTTTCCTTGGCCCGGTGAAAAAAGAGAACCGCGGTCTTGTCCTCGATCCAGATGCCGATCAGGTCCGGATCATCGATCGCAGGGAGTGCCGTCGTGTCCAGGTGGTAGACATGGAGCCGGTCGTATGAGGTATAGGGGGGACGCAGCATTATCGTTCCTGCAGGGTGGGTGGCGGATAAGCTCCCAGGGTTTTCATCTGTGGCCGATCATGGCGCCGAGTTTCAGGTCCACCCTGGTGCCCGGCCTGCCTGCCGCATTGGCGGGAACGAGGTCCCCGGCGCCGTCCCGGATGACACGTTTCGCATCTGCTTTCAATTCCGAGACGAGAAACTCGACAACCGCATTCTGCCGCTGCCCGGCAAGCTGCAGCAGCTCGTTTTTGCCGATCGACACCTCGGCCGGCTGGATCGGCACCGGGGGCGGCGGCTGCTGGTTGTTGGCGCCGGTGATCTCCTCTCTGCCATATTTTTGGGTTAACTGCACCGATTTTTTCTGTTCCTGCTGCAGTTGCCGCTGCCGGACGGTTTCCTTTTTCGCAGCCAGCAGGGCTTCATGGTCCTGACTGAAGCCGGCATAGCCTTTAACCAGCAGGGTAAGCAGCGGCCGCTGGCCCATGGCCCGGGCAAACAGGGTGAGGAATTTTTTGTGGTCAGCGGAGAGCGCCGCTGAACCGGGGGCAAAAAGCAGATGATCAGGGGCCTGCTCCATTTCCGGGAAGGTTGCCTGCAGTTGCGAAAATGGCGAGACCGCGGTTTTCAGCACCAGATTGCGCAGTGAGCGGCCCACGGCGCCGGCCAGGCTGTAGGCAGGGTCGGCTGTGGAACCATGCACCGGCAGGTTGAGAGCGATTGCTCCTTTCTGATCGGTGAGAAGGGCCACGGTCAAAGGCAGCTGGCTGCTCGGCACTCCCCGCTGCTCGCCAAGTTTCAGGCCGGAAACAAGCAGGGTATTGGCGGCGGTGACGGTGCCTTCTTGCTGCTGATAGGAGGTGGACAATTGAAACCGCCCATCCTGCAGGGTGTAGCCCAGCAGCGGACTCAGATAGGAGGAGAAATCAGCGACCCGCATATTCTGCAGGGTCGCCTCGAAATTCGCGGCAAATGACGGGGCAAAAAAGGCGAGATCCCCGGTGAGCGTGCCTGCCTGGTGGTCGGCGGTGCTGTTTAACGCCACGCGCACTTTGTTGTCCGGGGCATTGATCAGGTTCTCCACCGTGCCGTCAATCTGATGCTGCGCAGTATAGGGCGGGGAGACGCGCTGGTCCGTGAAGTCAATGGTGGCATTGGTCAGTTTGATGGAGGCGAGGGCAATCTGGCCGCTGTTGGTAAAGTAGGTCAGGCCGGGGCTGGTGCGATTGAAAAAGGTCTCCAGGTTCATCGGCCCTTTGGCCGGGATAATCCAGCGCAGGTAAGCCCTGTCGCACAACAGTTCCGTGCTGTTGACAACAAGGGGGTGCAGGGCAAAATCAAGCTTGCCCGTCTCGGCCCTGGCAAAGCGGACCAGTTCCGGCCCGGTTTCCCGGCCGGCGCTGAAGTTGTGCACCGTAAGCCCGCCGCTGTAGGAAAAGCGGGGCAGTACGATTTCGCCTCTGGCATCCAGGGTGCCGGCAACCCTGTTGAGACTCAGCCAGTCGGTGACCAGGGAGGGCAGGGTGGCCAGGCTGTAATTTTTGAGGTCGCAGGTGAAGCGGGCGGTAAAAGGGGAGAGGCCGACCGGGCCGGTAAGGCTGAGCGCGCCGCCGCCCAGCTTGTCCGTGGTAATGGACAGCTCACCCTGGTGGTCCCGGGCGGTGGAGAGGTCCGTGGCCCGGACCTGCACCTGGTCCGCATCAAGGGTGATGGGGGTGGGCAGGGAGTGGTCTTCCAGGTGTACCTTCGCATCAGGCAGCTCCACTGCGGCAAGGGAGATCTGCCACGATTTCCCCTTGCCCTCCGGCGGCTGGGCAGGCAGCAGGGCCCAGTTGCACTGATCCTGTTTGTCCCATTGCAGAAAAATTTCCGCACCAACAGCGGTGAGCGCCACGTTTTCCAGGCGCGCGGCCCGCGGCTCAAGGCTGGCAAAGGTGAGGCGCGTCCCGGCGGCGGCGAGCAGTTGCCCGCCCTTGCCGGCCAGGGCGATGTTGCTCAGCTCAAAATCGCCGTCCTGCCAGGTCAGTGCCCCTTTTTTGTCATTGGCCAGGGCAAAACGGCTGGAGAATTTGTCAATTGTTCCCTGGGGAATGGTGATCGCCCCTCCGGTGAGGTAGCCGGAAAATTTCTGCAGGTTCGCCTGCCCGCCGGCAATAAGGCCGGTAATGAGCAGGGTTGACGGCACAACTTCGCCGGAAATGGTGATTTTATTCTTGTCGGATGTCACAGCCTCCAGGGAAAAGGGGGCCGGCTGGTCGGTGCTGCGGTTGAAATCCGTCAGGGTGAAATTGATGCCGCGCATCTCCTCTGCAAAGCCGCCGGCGACCTTGCGGTCAACAAAGGAGAGCCTGGCGTTGGCGATTTTCCAGCGGTCGATGACAACATCCGCCGGGGTTTTCTCCATGCCCGGTTCCGCAGCCGGCGCCGGGCCGAGGGCGGGGAACGACCATTTGCCGTCAGCCAGCCGGGTGAGGCGCAGGTGCGGGTCGGTCAGCATGATTTCTTTTATGGCGTAGCGGGACAGCAGGGGATAGAGGGTGGCCCGGACAGTCGCCTCGGGGATCAGGTTGACCGCCTTGTTTTTGTCCAGCAGCGTCACATCGGTCAGCCGGCCCGATGTTTCAATCTCAAGGCTCAGTTTATCCTCCGGCCCGGAGAGAAAGATGATGTCCATCAGGATGTCACCCGTCCCTTTCTCAATGTTGAATTGCGGCTGGACCGGCAGATAGGCGAGATAGGTCGGCAGATCAACGTTGTCAAGGTGCAGCTGCAACTGGGCGGTGAAGCTTTCCCCCTCGATTTTTGTCTTGCCGGTCAGATCGATCGGGCTGCCGTTGATCAGGGCGGAGAATTTCGGGTTGACGTAGGCGCCGGAGGCAAAGGTATCCTGGCCGGCCTGCTGCGTGTCCGGATAATGGAAGAGCAGGGGCAGGGCAAGCTCGATCTGCTCGATGTTATGGGTCTTGTGGGACGGCAGATCGTCAAAGACAATGCGGCTGTTCGTCACCGTGATATTCTGCAGAAAATAGGCAAAGGGCAGATCGACAGCGGCAAAGGCCCGGCCCTCGCTGATCGGCAAGATGTCGGTCACATTGTATTTTTTATCTTCATTGCGGACCAGATGCAGAAAAAGATTGTCCGCGGCCAGACTTGCGCAGTTGAACTGTTTGCGGAAAAGGGAGGACCAGGCGATATCGGCCTCGACCAGGCCGGCGGAAAAAAGAGGGTCAACCGGATCATCGGGATTTGCCAGGTCCGGACCGATTATGGCGTTGCGTACTTTCAGCCGCAGGGTGAAGGGATTAAAGCTGACCGACCCGAAGGCCACGGTGCGATTGATGCTTTTCTCGGCCATGGCCGGGACCATGGACTGCAGAAAATAGGGTACGCCCAGAAAACCGATGAGGGTATAGGCAAGAAACGCGAGCAGAACAAGGGCGGGCAGGATGATCAGGCTGAGCGACATGAAGGGCATGCCGGGTGCAGTCTTTCTCCTTTCCGGAGGCTTTGGCGGACCCTGTTCCTTTTTTTCGGGACCGCGGCCGGTTGGTTTCTGTTTTTTGGCATGCGGGGACGGCTGTTCGATCGGGACCTGAAAATCGACCTGGCCCGCTTCCGGTTTTTCGGTGTCCGGTGCAATTGTTATCGATCCGAATGGATCCTGGTTGTTTTTTGGCATGGCGACTGCCTTGTTTGTTTATCGAATTGCTGGCAATTTTTGCATTTTGCGTTTAAAGAAAGTAACTTTCGGGTAGCGGTTTAGTCCTGTAGCAAAAGAGGTGGAAGCGACGGGGCAAAACTTCATCCGGTTGCCGTTGCTGACAGACTATACACCTGCGCGGTTATAAATACCATGAAAGAGGCTGCATTTTCATAAATGTCCCTGCAGCACCAGCTGTATGCCATTATGGGAACCCAGGGTTCAATACGATGCGATTAGTGAATTTTATCAGAGGCGTGCTGGTTCTGCTGCTCACGCCGTTTCTCACCTTTCTGACCAGTCTGCTGGCCTTAATCTATCTGGTGATATGCCGCGGGTCTGCCCGCAAGGCCCAGCTGTTTCCCAGGACCTGGGGCAGAATCATTCTGGCGGTGGCCGGGGTGGAGGTATCTGTCCGGGGCCTGGAAAATATCGAACCGGGTCGGCCTTACATTTTTGCCGCCAATCACCAGAGCCAGTTTGATATTTTTGCCATGCAGGGCTGTCTGAATTTTGATTTCCGCTGGCTGGCCAAAAAGGAACTGTTCAAGATCCCGCTGTTCGGCCGGGCCATGCGGCTGGCCGGCTATATTGCCATAGACCGGTCCCATGGCCGGGAGGCCTTGAAGAGCCTGAATGCGGCGGCGGAGCGCATCGCCTCCGGCACATCCGTCATCCTTTTTCCGGAGGGCACGCGCAGCCTGGACGGCAAACTGCACGAGTTCAAAGCCGGCGGCATGGTGCTGGCCATCAAGTCCGGCGTACCGGTGGTGCCGGTGGGGATTACCGGCACTTTTGATATTCTGCCCAAGGGCAGGCTGCTGGCCAGACCCGGCCGGGTCACCATCCGCGTCGGCCAGCCGGTTGACACCAAAGGATTTTCCGCCGGCCAGAAACACGAGCTTGCCGCCCGGATCCATGATGAAGTGGCCCGCTTGCTCGGTATGACCGACTAATTTTCCATCGAAAGGTCTCAATCATCAGCTGCGAAGAGATTGTGTCAGTTATTTACCAAGGCGCAAGGAGCGGCATGGGAAACTCCCTCCCCCCTTCCAACCTCCCCCTTGAAAGGGGAGGAGCAGGCAGGCTGATGTTTGCGAGAAAGCTCCCTATAACGCGTCGATCAGACGACGCGTTTCAGGACTTTCAGCCGTAACTCCCCGCCAGCATAAGCTGGTGGTTGTTCGGTTCTGCCCTAGGAGATGCGGCAGCACGGCCCGGCAAAGGTGAGCTGCCCTGTTGCCGAGTCCATGGCCGCCTCCGTGCTCAGGGGCACGATCCTGTTCTGCTGGCCGTGGCCGATGGGGAAATTGGCCCAGATGGGGAAGTTTTCAGTGCTGAAGATTTCCATCACCCGTGCCCAGATCAGCTCCTGGTCCCCGCAGTTGGTAAAGGAGCCGAGGATCAGGCCGCGGATGCCGGCAAAACGGCCTGCCAGCTGTAAATGGGTCAGCATGCGGTCAATGCGGTAGGGCGCCTCGCCGATATCTTCCAGAAAAACTATCCTGTCCCGCCAGCCGACCTCATACGGGGTCGCCACCAGATGCAGCGCCGTGGTCAGGTTGCCGCCGGCCAGTCGGCCGCTCGCCCTGCCGTCGCGCAGGACTTCCAGGGAGCGGGGGGCAATCGGCCCGCAGACGCCGCGGGTCAGGGTTTCAAAAAAAGAAAACAGCGAATCGGCATCAATTTTACCCAGGGTGGTGACCATCGGTCCGTGAAAGGTGACCATTCCCGTTTCCCGGGAAATGGCGCTGTGCAGGGCGGTGATGTCGCTGAATCCGACCAGAATCTTCGGACACTCTTCAATCAATCGGTAATCAATGGCCGGCAGAATGCGCAGGGAGCCGTAGCCGCCGCGCACGGCAACAACGGCCTTGACCTCCGGGTCGCGCCACATGGCATGCAGCAGATCGGTGCGATGCCGGTCCGGCCCGGCCAGATAGTTCTGTCTGGCCGCCAGATTGGGGGCAATCTTCACCTTGAAGCCGTGCTCGCTGATGATCCGCACGCCGCGGACAAACTCCTCCTCCGGCCAGGCCCCGGCCGGCGCCACCAGACCGATGGTATCCCCCCTGCGCAGGGCGGGCGGGTAAAGAGCGGTCTGCCGCTCAACTGTTTCTTGCATGGATGATCCGTAATCCTTCCAGGGTGAGCATCGGCTCCACCGCTTCGATGCATGGGGCAAAGGGCGCGATCACCCCGGCCATGCCGCCGGTGGCGATCACCTTCGGAACGGCGGGAAGAAACTGGGCCGCCAGCCGGCCGACCAGGCCTTCGACCATGCCGCCGAAACCGTATAACAGCCCGGACTGCAAGGCTGTTTCCGTATTGGTGCCGATGGGTTGGCGCGGCGCGGCGCTGATATCGACCCTGGGAAGTTTCGCCGTCCGGCTGACCAGGGCGTCAAAGGAGATGCCGAGTCCCGGGGCAATGGCCCCGCCGAGGTATTCACCCTTGCCCGAAACACAGTCAAAGGTGATCGCCGTGCCGAAGTCAACGATGATCAGCTCTTTCTGGTAGCGGCTGAAAGCGGCCACGGCATTGATGATTCTGTCCGCGCCCACTTCTCCCGGATTATCCGTGACAACCGCTATGCCGGTGTCGATGCCCCCGGCGCTGACAAACAGGGCCTCGCACTGCAGGTATTTTTTTGCTACCTTGCGCCAGACCGAATCCAGGGGCGGCACCACCGAGCCGACGATCACCGCGCTGATTTCGGCAAAATGGCGCTGCCTGAGCGTAAACAGCCCGTGCAGGACAGACGCCAGTTCATCGGCCGTGGTGTTGCGGCTGGTCTGAATGCGCCAGTCGCAGAGCAGGGTAGTGTCGTGGAACAGGCCGAGCACCATATGGCTGTTGCCCACATCAACTGCCAGTAACATTATGACTCACCATGTCAGGGTCTCGGAAAATACCAATATACCATAACGCATCCCGACGCGATCCAGGTACATTCGTATTTCCGAGCCCCTTAAAATTGTTGTGGAAATTTTTTTTATTATGCATTAATTCCGTTATACTATAACCTGAAAAAGAGCAAGTCCGCTTGAAAAAATACGTGGATGTTCCCGGCATTATCCATGGCTTTTCCCGTTTTCAGAATTCCGGCGTAAGAGACGACCTTGAAGGTTCAACCCAAAATTCTGCTCGTGGATGACGAACCGATCATCCTGTTTTATATCCAGGACCTGCTGTCGTCGTCCGGTGATTATATCGTGGAAACCGCCGATTCGGGGGAGCAGGCCCTCGATATTCTTCCCTCCTTCAAGCCGGACCTTATCCTCCTTGATATTCAGTTGCCCGGCATGGACGGGTATGAAGTCTGCCGGCAGATCAGATCGGACAATCGGTACCGTTTCACCAAAATCATCATGGTGTCCGGCCATGCCAGGGTCAATGAACGGCTGAAAGGCTATGAGTCCGGGGCTGACGATTATCTGCCAAAGCCCTTTGACAATGAGGAGCTGATGGCCAAGGTGCGGGTCTTCACCCAGCTGAAAAACAAGGAGGAGGTGGACCAGATCAAGGGCGATCTGCTCACCCTGATCACCCACGAAACCAGGACCCCGGTCAGCGGCATCATCGGCTGCGCCGAACTGCTGGCCAATGATCCCACCTTGTCCGCCGAGGGCAGGGAACTGGCGGTGCTCATTGCCAAATCAGGCCAGCAGCTGTTCCAGTTCATGAAAAATGCAGTGCTGCTCTGCAAGCTGAAGGCCGGCATGGAGCTGCATTACAACCCCGAGCCGGTCAGCAGCATGCTGGCCAATGTGATCAATAATCTGGCCGAAGAGCATCTGGCCGAGAATATCCGCGTTGCCACCGCTTTTGACGACTCGATCATTCTGCAGGCCGACTGGCCGCTGCTGATCAATGTCTTTAAATTCGTCATCGAAAACGCCTACAAGTTTTCCCCGCCCGCGGGGACCATCACCGTCAAAAGCATGCAGGATCGGAATGCGCTGCTCGTTATTGTCAGTGACGAGGGGGAAGGGGTGGAGTCCCACATGCGCGAGCAGATCTTTGACGAGTTTGCCATCAAGGACGTGGCCCATCATCAGAAAGGGCAGGGCATCAGCCTGGCGATCTGCCGCTATATCCTCCAGTATCACCACGGTACCATTCATGTGGAAGATAATCCGGGCCGCGGCGCCAGGTTCGTCATCAGGCTGCCGCTGGAAACCATCGAAGGGCTTGACCCCAGGGCGTGATGGAAGAAACGAAAAAGCCCGCCCCGCGCCGGCGCCGGCCTAGCGAGTATATCTGCCATTGCTGCCGGAAGAAATATCCGTACTGCTTCAATTGCCCCTGCGGTTTTCAGATCTGCGAAAAGTGCTTCAGGGAGAATCTGTGGGGCATCAGCAACGGCCCGACCTGGGTCTGTCCCGACTGCGGCCGCATCCGCATGACCTTCTGAACTGTGATAAAAGTATCGTGTATCCGTGCCGTCAATCCGGCATGTTTTCATCCGGCATCCATAACGCAATGGCCAGCGATATGATAATTTTAGGCGCAGCGGCTTTCAAGGAGCAAGATCATGGCTGATTTCATCGTCAAACTCTATGAACTCCCGGATG
>JACQYM010000090.1 GCA_016208225.1 Deltaproteobacteria bacterium
ACCTGAAAAAGGCCCTGGAGGCGAGCCTGCGGGCCGCCGGGGGACGTCGCAATGGTTAAAAAGGAAGAACATGGCGCGCCGGCCGGCGCCTTCTGGGCCGGCGCCATCACCTTCGGCCTGGTCAGCATCCAGGTGGATCTCTATTCCGCCCATCGCCCCAGGGCGGCGGCGCTCCGCATGATTGACCGGCACGGCACCCCTCTGCACCGGCGATATTTCTGCCCCCTGGACCACCAGCCAATCGCAGCAGATGCTATCGTGCGCGGCTACGAGATCGAAGAAGACAGGTTTATCCTGGTGAGCGATGAGGAACTGGAGGCGCTGGAGCCGAAAAAATCGCGGGAAATCGACCTGCGCAGCTTTGTTGATGTTGCCGAACTGGACCCGGTTTCTTTTCAGCACGCCTACTTCCTGCTCCCGGCCGGAGGCGTCAATAAGGCCTACCGGCTGCTCGCCGAAATCATGGAAAAGAGCGGCCGGGCCGGTATTGCCACCTTTGTGATGCGGGAGAGGGAACATCTGGTGGCGATTATCGCCGAAGGCGGTATCCTGCGGGCGGAAACCCTGCGTTTTGCCGATGAAATCCGCGCCCCCGAGGCCGGCGGCCTGCCCCCCCTGGAAAAAGCGCCGGCTGCCAAGGTGAAGCAACTACGCCAGGAAATAAAAAAACTCCTCCAAAACGAGTTTGACCAGAACCTGCTGCACGACAGTCACGCCCACCGGCTTCGCAAACTGGTACAGCGCAAGCTGAAAGCCGGAGCCGATGTGGTGGAAAAACCGGCAGAGGCCGAAGGCGCCGAGATCATCGATCTGATGGCAATCATCAAAAGCCGCTTTCAGCAGTCTACGAAGGGAGCCGGTCAGCGCCAGGCTTGATCGCCTTTTCCTGTTTCATTTGCTCCTGCCGCACCACGACGAAAGCATTCAGTTTTCGGTTTATGTCGCCCCTCCCTTATGCTCTATTCCCTTATTTCTCCAATGAGGGAGAAAGGCCGGAACATTTTCAGCATATTCGGCATACTCATTGGCGAATTCCTGCCGCACCAGTTTTTCCTCCTGCCTTGCAAGACGGACATAGACCACCACCAGCACCGGGAACATCGCCAGGGTCAACAGAGTCGGCCACATGAGCAGGAAACCGAGCATGACCAGAATAAAACCGTCGTACTGCGGATGCCGCACCAGGCCGTATGGGCCGGTGGTGGCCAGTTTTCCTTCCTGCTGAGCGGCATGCAGCACCATCCAGGCCCGATAGGTCAGATAGAAGCCCGCAAAGATCAATACGTTGCTCAGCAGATGAATGGGGTTGGTATGCGGGTCACCCTCAAAACCGAACAGGATATGCCACAGATGCCCGCTGCCGTGAGCAAAGATATCGGTCTGCGGGAACCTGGACTGCAGCCAGCCTGACAAGAAGTAGATGGTCAACGGAAAACCATACATCTCAACGAACAGGGCGATGATAAAGGCGGAAAAAGCGCCCAGCGAACGCCAGTCGAGCCTGGTTTTCGGTTTAATAAAGCTGAAGGCGAAAAAAATGAAAATAGCTGAATTTATGAAGACCAGGGGCCATAAACCGTATGCAGGGACTGTCTCGTTCATTCTTTTTCCCTCCTCAGTCAATGATTTTCATGGTGAGGGGCGTTATCGCCTTTCCGGTGACTGCCATGGCGGCGATGCATGAATATGTGCATCAGCGGACACAGCAGGAGAACCAGGTATGGCAGAGCGGGCATCAGGTGGGCTCGGTGTTCGGTCCAGAGAAAATATCCTCCGGCGGCGATGAAGGCCAGAAAAGCCATGCGTTGTCCCGAGAGAACCTTGAATAAATCCGACAACAAATTTTTACTGGTCATGGTGATTCCTTCTGCTGAACCGGGCCAGCTTTGTAATTTGAATGAAAGATCCTGACACCTCCCCGCTGTCACCACCTGTCAACGTTGTTTCTTTCCAGGCCAGGTTCGCGCTAATCCATTGCCGGACGGAGGGTTTATTTCATCATCATTTCCTGCTGGGTCATCATGCCTTTCATGATCTCCTGCATCATTTCCATTCTTTTCTCCATCATGCCTTTCTGACCCATCATCATCCCACCGCCCATCATGTTTTCCATCATCGCCATCTTCTTCTCCATCATTGCCATGCGGTCGGCCATGGGCATGCTGCCGGTATCCTGTTTCTCCATCATGCCGGGCTGTTCACCCTGCATCATCCCCTTCCCGCCCATCATGCCGGACTGCCCGCCCTGCATCATGCCCTGGCCGCCCATCATACTCATCATCTTCATGCCGTCCTGCATCATCCGCATGTGCTGGCCCATGAGTTTCTTGCGGGTTGCCGGATTTTTTTCGTTGGTAATCTTTTCGCGCATTTCCTGCATCTGCCGGATCTCGGCATCCATTTTTTCCGGGTTCATCTGCGCAGCCTCCGGAGCCGACGGCTGACCGGCGGGATGATGTGCCTCGTCCGCCAAGGCAGGCAGCGCGATGGTAAATAAGGACAGCAGGGAAACAGTCAGAATCGTTCTTTTCATTTTTATTCTCCTTTGTTTGAACGGTTTTGTTGAAAGGGTTCATCCCTCATTATTGCTTATTGACCTCAACCGATCCGCACTCTCCGCAGCCGCAGGGCATTGCCCACCACCGAGACGGATGAGAGACTCATGGCCGCCGCCGCAATGATGGGTGAGAGCAGGATGCCCAGCAAAGGATAGAGCACTCCGGCCGCCACCGGCACGCCCAGGGAGTTGTAGATAAAGGCGAAGAAGAGGTTCTGCTTGATATTCGCCATGGTTGCCCGTGACAATTTTCTGGCCCGCACGATGCCGATGAGGTCCCCCTTGACCAGAGTGATGCCGGCCGATTCCATGGCCACGTCGGCGCCGGTGCCCATGGCGATGCCCACCTGGGCCTGGGCCAGGGCGGGCGCATCATTGATACCGTCCCCTGCCATGGCTACCACACTGCCTTCCTGCTGAAATTTTTTCACCGCGTCCGCCTTCTCATGGGGCAGCACCTCAGCCACCACCTGGTCGATCCCCAGTCTGGCGGCCACGGCCTCGGCGGTGGCCCGATTGTCGCCGGTCAGCATCACCACCCGCAGCCCTTCATCGTGCAACTCGCGAATCGCGGCCGGCGTGGTTTTCTTGATCGGATCGGACACCGCCAGGAGCCCAGCAAGCCTGCCGTCGGCGGCAATGAACATCACCGTCTGGCCCTCTTTGCGCATTGCCTCGGCCCGGTCGTCCAAGGCCGCGGTATCGATCGCGAAATCCTTCATCAGTTTGGGGTTGCCCAGCAACACCCTGACGCCTTCGACGGTGCCGGAAACGCCCTTGCCGGTGTGGGAATCGAAACCGGCGGGGTCAACCGGCCTGACGCCACGCTCGCCGGCCCCGGCCACGATTGCGGCGGCCAGGGGATGTTCACTGGCCTTTTCCATGCTGGCCGCCAGAAGCAGAAGCCTGTCCCCGTTCATGCCGCCTGCCGTCGATCTTGCGCATGGTCTCGATGGCCTCGGCGTTTTTGAACAGCACCCCCATACCGGCACCCTTGCCGGTGGCCACCATGATGGACATCGGGGTGGCCAGTCCCAGGGCGCACGGACAGGCGATGATCAGCACAGATACCGCCGCAATCAGGGCGTACGCCAGACGCGGCTCCGGGCCGACAGAATACCAGACGCCGAAGGCGACTATCGCGATGGCGATCACCACCGGCACGAAAAAGCCGGAGACAGTATCGGCCAGCTTCTGGATCGGCGCCCGGGAGCGTTGCGCCTCGTCCACCATTTTGACGATCTGAGCGAGCAGCGTATCGCTGCCCACCTTTTCGGCCCGCATGGTCAGCGCGCCGGTGGTATTGACTGTGGCGCCGATCAGTTTGTCGCCCGCCGCCTTGCTGACCGGCATCGGCTCGCCGGAGATCATCGACTCATCCACCGCGCTTGCCCCCTCCACCACCGTGCCGTCCACCGGCACCTTCTCACCGGGCCGGATGCGGAGCTTATCATTGACCTGGACATGTTCCAGGGGAATATCAGCCTCGCTGCCGTCATCGTTTATTTTACGGGCGGTTTTCGGCGCCAGCCCCAGCAGCGCCTTGATGGCGGCGCCGGTCCGGCTGCGGGCCGCAAGTTCCAGGACCTGGCCCAGCAGGATCAGGGTGACGATCACCGCCGCCGCCTCAAAATAGACCCCCACCGCCCCGTCCGGTCCACGCATGGCAGCCGGAAAAATCTCCGGGAGCAGGACGCCGATCACGCTGAAGACATAGGCCACCGACACCCCGAGGCCGATCAGGGTGAACATGTTGAGACTTTTATTGAGCACCGATTGCACGGCCCGTACGTAAAAGACCCAGCCGGCCCACAGGATCACCGGGGTCGCCAGGATTAGTTCCAGTCGGCCGAGGGTCTTGGCCGAAGCCAGATTATCGATGAAATGGCCGCCGGGCAGCATGTGCCGCATGGCGATAAGCACCAGCGGCACGGTAAGAACCGCGGCGAAAATGAAGCGTTTGCGCATAAAGGAGTACTCGGGATTTTCTTCCTCTTCTTCAAGACTGATGGTGCGCGGCTCAAGCGCCATGCCGCATTTGGGGCAGGCACCAGGACCAGCCCGGACGATTTCCGGATGCATGGGGCAAGTGTATTGTCTGCCGACAACCGGCTTTCCCTCTTTTGCCTCAGCAGAAAAACCGGATTTTCCCCCCAGAAAATCATCCGGATTTTTTTTGAATTTTTCGAGGCAATGGCCGCTGCAGAAATAATAAGCCTCGCCCTCACGGGTATACCGAGTAAAGGCATCGGCATCATCGGTGCTCATGCCGCAGACCGGGTCGATATAGGTTACCCTCTCCTGGGGGGCGGCTGTTTCAGGGGCCACCCCATAAGACCCGGGATCATTCCTGAATTTCTGCTGACAGTGCTCGCTGCAGAAATAGTACGGGACACCCTGGTAATCCAACCTGGTGAAGTCATCTTCCCTGTCGGTTGACATGCCGCACACCGGATCGGTAAAGTTCCGTTTCGACGCAGGTTGCTGAACGTGAGGTTCGTTGTGCTGCGGGTGCTCGTGTTTCATGTCTTTCACTTGCCCACCTCCGTTTGATTCTTATTCGCACAAATCGAACTTTATGTATTTGTCAGGGTAAAAATCAAGCAATTTACCGCCTGCGAAGCCCACGTTCATCACCACCGACCGGCTTTCATGGAGGCTGACCTGGTCTTATTTTCTTCAGCATCATTTTTTCTTCAGCGAAAGCAAGTTCCATCTGGCTTGTTTCTTGCTCCCATGTTTCGATCACATCCCCTGCCAGGCGAGGTGATTCTTCTGTCAGGTTGCATGAACTGAACCACCGGAACGGAAAAAATCTGATCAGGAGTAAGCCATGCGGGAAAGCGATTTGCGGAAAATTCATCAAAATCCGGGAATCTTCTTTGTCCTGCGCGAGAGGATTTTCCTGCTTCATGAGACAAATCAATGAAACCCTTTACACGCAGAGATTTCCTGCGCTATTCGGGTATCGGCGGTGCGGCGATATTTTCCGCTGCCTGGCCGTTATCCATGCCGGTCAATGCCGAAACCGGAAGGTGCCGGAAATCGAGCTGACGGCGGCGGTCACTTCCACGAATGAAAGACGGCCGGTCTTTTCAGGCCTGGACGTACAACGGCCGCACACCAGGGCCTGATTCCTTTGTGAATATCTTTCTCGGCTGGTACTGGACTTCCACCTCGGCGGCGATCAACCCGGCCTATGCGTGGCATATGCACCTGGAAGGGGCAAGGATGTTTTATGGCGGAAAAGATCAATACTATTTGGTCCGCCACCACGAGCTTTTTTAAAACCGATTGGGCCTGGGTTCTCTATCTGGAAAAAGGCGCCTGCGGTGTTGGTCATAAACCGGGAAAGACATTTTTTGTCTGGGCGGTGTGTTGAGTCAGAATCCTGAATCCGGGGATGCATTTTCTCTCCTGACTCCTGGTTTCTGTTTCCTGAATTCTGGTGTTATCCGGGCAATGCTTGCCGGATCTGAAAAAAATCCTGCCAGGGGTCGTTTTTCAAGGCCATCAGCCGCTTGGGGAGATTGTCGATCCGGTAGCGGTCCGGGGTCACCGTCCGGTTCAATTCATCCCAGCGGATCGGGGTGGATACCGGCGCCCCGGCCCCGACCCTGGTGGAATAGGCCGCAACCGTGGTCGCGCCCCGGTCATTGCGCAGATAATCGATGAATATCCTGCCCGGTCTCTTCACCTTCGCCATCTCCGCCGTGAACCGGTCGGGCCGGCGCCGGGCCGCATCCAGAGCGACCGAGCGGGCAAAGGCCTTGGCCTCCGCCCAGCCTGTGCCGGGCTGGATCGGCACCACCAGATGCAGCCCCTTGCCTCCCGACGTCTTGACAAAGGAGACCAGACCAAGCTCCTCCAGCCGGGAACGCAGAAACCTGGCGCCCTCGATCACCTCCGGCCAGCCGAGGCCAGGCCCAGGGTCAAGGTCAAAGGTAATGATATCTGGCTGTTCCAGATCGGTTTCCCTGCTGCCCCAGGGATGAATTTCCAGCACCCCGAGCTGCACCAGCGAGATCAGCCCCCGGATGTCGTCAATAACGATATACTCCGCGGTCCCCTCCTTGTCCCGGATGGGGACGGCGCGCAGCGTTTCCGGAATCGCTTCCCCGAGGTGCTTCTGATAAAAACACTCCCCCTGTCTGCCGTCCGGGCAGCGCAGCAGGGTCAGGGGCCGCTGGATGACATGGGGCAGGATGAAATCCGCAATGGCTGCATAAAATTCCGCCAGGGACAGCTTGCTGACCCCTTGCTCGGGGTAGAGAATCTTATCCGGATGGGACACCCTCACTCCGGCCACCACGGCATCGGCGGCTGACCGTTTCCTGCCGGACGATGCCGGCTGGCCTGATATGTTTTCGCCGCCAGGGCTGACGGTCGGCGATTCGCGGACGATTTCCCCTGGGGATTTGTCCTGCCGCAGCCCCTTGAAGGAGGCCTGCCGGAGAATATTCTCCCTGGTCCATTCCCGGAACTCCACCTCCGCCACCAGCTCCGGCCTGACCCAGTGCACAACTCCCCGGACATCGGCCCCGGCAGGGGGATGCCGGAAAGGGGGGCCGGCTTGTTCGATCTTCCGGAGCTGACTGGTCAGCTGCCGGAGCGTACTCTCCGAGAAGCCGGTCCCCACCCGGCCCGCGTACACCAGCTCCCCCTCGCCGTAATAGCCGAGCAGCAGCGCGCCGAACCCGGTGCGCGACCCGCCAGGTTCCGTCCAGCCGCCGATCACCAGTTCCTGCCGTTGCAGGCACTTGGTTTTCAGCCAGCTCCGGGATCTTTTCTGCTCATAAACGCCGGTTGCCTGCTTGGAGACGATGCCCTCGGCGGCCAGAAGGCAGGCCTGCCGATAAACCTCGTCGCCGCTGCTTGCGATATGGTCGCTGAAGCGGATGTTTTCCCGGGGCGGCGACAGCCGCGCCAGCAGGGACTGCAGCAGATTCTTGCGCTCCAGCAGCGGCGTCATGGTGAGATCGTACCCGTTGCAGTGGGGGAGATCAAACAGGTAATAGACCAGACTTCCCGACCCGCCAGCCTGCAGCAGCTCCTGCAGGGCCTGGAAATCCGAGGTGCCGTCCGGCCGCAGCACCACGATTTCCCCGTCCAGGATGGCCTGCTTGACCGGCAGGGCTTGCAGCGCCTCGGCCACTGCGGTAAATTTCCCGGTCCAGTCCCTGCCATGGCGCGACAGCATGGTGACTTGGCCGGCCTCGATTCTCGCAAGAATGCGGTAGCCGTCGAGTTTGAGTTCATGGAGCCATGCCTCCCCGGCCGGCGGCTCGTCAACCAGGGTGGCCAACTGGGGTGTCATGGCGGCCGGCTGCGGGGCCTGGCGGGCATTGGTCAATTGCGCCGGGTCTGGCTCCCGGCCCGCCGCGGCAGGGGGCGGAACGGCGCGGCCCCTGGCAGCGGCGGCGATTTCCTCCAGGGAACGGCGGGTGGCCACGCTGAGCGGCTGGGCCTCGACAATGCGGTATTTCTTTTCCGTTATTGCCGCCGCGTCCTTATGTTTGATCAGCAGCGCAGCTTTTGTCCGTGCAGGGTGAAGGCGAGTTTCCCCCTGGGCAGATCTTTTTCCGGATCGCCTTCCGGTTCCCAGGTGCCCTGGTCCCAGAGCATGACCGTGCCGCCGCCATACTCGCCCTGCGGAATAATGCCTTCAAAGGCCCCGTACTCCATGGGATGGTCCTCCACCTGGACCGCCAGCCGTTTTTCCGCCGGATCGAGACTCGGTCCCCTGGGCACGGCCCAGCTTTTCAGCACCCCGCCCAGTTCCAGCCGGAAATCATAATGCAGCCGGGTGGCCGCGTGCTTCTGCACCACGAAGAGATGGCCTGGCGCCGAGGCAGCGCCCTGCCCCTCGGGCTCCCTGGTCCGGGTAAAATCACGCTTGCGCCGATAATCCTTTAATCCCATGCCTCCTCCGGGCCGACGTTTTACCCGCCTTTCTTTCCGGGTTTTCTTTTCCCCGCCCCGGCAAGTTCACGAAAATGCATGGCCGCTCCGGGTCCTTTGGCCTCATCCTCATGCTTGAAAAAAACGAAGGCGCTCTTCCATTGCTGGGCCAGGATTCTTTCCAGCCATTGGCCCAGATCGGCTTCGCTATAATCGGAACGGCGGAGACGCAGGTACCCCCATGACGCCGTACTGATGATCGCCTCGGCCGGACTCTCATCCGCATCCGCGATGCACAGGCTGCATTCCCTGGCCCGCAGCAGGTCCAGGATTTCCGGCTCATGCCAGGTGGGGCTGCGGAACTCGAAGGCGCACTGCATCTTTTCGGGAATCAAGGCGAGGAAATCCGCCAGCCGATCGCGGTCCGCCCGGAAAGTCTCGGGGAACTGAAAAAGGACCGGCCCCATTTTCCTGCCCAGCACGGCCAGGGTGCTGAAGAAATATTCGGTCTCCTCATTCACATTTTTCAGCCGTTTCCGATGGGTGATGACCTGGGACGCCTTGAGGGCGAAGGCAAAATCATCGGGCACCTGGTCCGCCCAGGAAGCGAGGATCTTCTCGGTGGGCATGTGATAAAAGGTATAATTGATTTCCACTGCGCTGAGACGTTCCGCATAGAAGCGCAGCATGTCCTTGGCCGGGATCTTTTCCGGATAGAAAATCCCCTTCCATTCCTTGTACCCGTATCCGCTGGTCCCGACATGGATTTTCATATTTTATACTCCTTCATGCGCAAGACAGTCGAGAAAGACAATCATGGCAACAGTGATTGCCGCCATGGAGGCCAGGCCGTCCGCCGCCGCATTACCGCAACGATATATGATAAAGACGGGCGGCGTTGAGGCCGAAAATGGCGTTTTTTACCGGACCGTCCGCTTTCCCGAGGGGCGGCAAGGCAAATTTCTCCTGCAGATCAGCCGGAATTTCGATGCGCCGGAAGGCCTCGATCTGCCACTGCGGCGAGCCGTACCATACCGAATCGGTACCCCAGAGGACCTTGCCGACGCCCATGCCCTTGATCAGGGTGCCGAGGAGAACGGCGCAATGACGGGGATAGGTGACCGCGGATGAGGCAAAAGCGGTGCCCAGTTCGGCATAGACATTCGAGACCCCGAATTTTGCCGGGATGGCGGCCAGATCGCTTACCCAGGGAATGTATCCGTCCTCCTCAAAGGAACTGATGTATGCCGCCGGAAAATCCTGCAACGGCCGCAGGGCGGCATGATAGATGATGAAATTGAGCTGCGGCCAGTCCCGGGCGGCCTTGCCGACATCGTCCACCGTGGCGTATTTCCACAGTTCCGGCAGCGAACTTTCATAATCATCGGGCAGCAGTCCCTTATGGATGCAGACATTGCAAATTCCCGCCTTAACCATTTTTTCGTAGGCGGGGTAGACCAGCTGCTCATCGTCAAGCCGCCAGGGATACCGTGACGGTCCCAGCGGGTCGCCAATGGTATAGCCCTTCCAGCTGTCGGGATGCAGTTCCTCGACCGCCCTGTCGATTTCCTCAAGCCAGCCCGGCTGTCCGGGGGTGAAAATGGCATGCCCCAGCAGCCTGCGGCTGCCGGCAATACTGTTGATGACCGCTCGTGTTCTGGCGATTTCATCGTTGGTCAGAAACCATTTTTCCGGGTCGTCCGACGGGGCGCCGGAAAGCAGCCCGATTTTTGTCTGACTCTGCAGAAAGACCTCGTCCACGAAATTCTCAAATTTGAGTTTTTCCAGAGTGGCCGTGTCGCCGACCAGGTTCCGGTTCCAGTTGCGGGCATAGCGCCGCAGGCCGGTCAACCCCTGCCAGCCATAGTGCTCCCGGACAAAATGCAGCTGCACATCAAAAATAAACTGCTGGTCCAGGGATTTCCGGACTGCATCGGCCGCTTCGGGATCAGCCGCTTCCGCGGGCAGGACATCGAAAATCCTGCCATACACCGCATTCATCGCGACAAAAGCCGCGGCCATACCGCAGGTGCTCCGGAGAAACTGCCTTCTGCTCCAGCCGAGTTTCCGGCCGAATCGGACGGCCAGGGCCTCCATTTTCTTTTCCGTCAATTTCTGCTGCCGGGTTTGCGCCAGCGGCCGGAATTCACCATTGGCAAGAACTCGGGTGGGAAGAGGAAAGCGGCTTTTCATGGATGTCTCCTCTGACAATAGATCAATGCCTCGCCGTGATGAAACGGGAGGCAGGGTTTCAATGAATCCGATGAGAGTGGACTTGAACCAGGTTATGCAGGGAGAATATTCAAATATGATGCCAGCACTGGCAAAGGAGGGGGACTCAGCGCAAGACTCGGCTCCTCAATATTATTTGAGGCTTGTTGTTCCCACCCCAGGTCAGGAGGGAGTGGTTCGGAGCTTGAGTTTGACCGGAGCGAAGCATTGAATTTCTTGACTTTTGGCAAGAGGGGTGTTAAAAAATCGGTCTTTTTTGTAGGATACAAGAACCCGTAAACAAGGAGTTAGTCATGACACGAACCTTTGCCATAATCAAACCGGACGCCTTTGCCGCCGGCAACGCCGGGAAAATTCTCGCCCGCATCTACGCCGAGGGTTTCAAGGTGGTCGGCCTCAAGAAACTGTACCTGAGCAAGGTCGAAGCCGAAGGTTTCTACCATGTGCACAAAGCCCGGCCGTTTTTCGGCGAACTGACCGATTTCATGTGCAGCGGCCCGTGCATCGTCATGGTGCTCGAAGCCCCGGACGCCATCAAGAAATGGCGTGACCTGATGGGCGCCACCAATCCGGCTGATGCCGCCCCCGGCACCCTGCGCAAGGAGTTCGGCTCTTCGATCGGCGAAAACGCGACCCACGGTTCCGACGCCCCTGAAACCGCCGCCTTTGAAATCCCTTACTTTTTCGCCGGCCTGGAACTGCTGTAATTCGTTCCGGTCAGATCAGCCCCAACGCACCATCACCCGCCTCACCAAAACCGGGGCAGTGACAATGCCCGCGCGATTTGTCAGTGAACCCATCAAGCCTGTGGCGGAAACCTGTGACACCAGCCGCATGGCCATCGGCGAACCGGGCTTGCCGCGTCAATTCGAGTGGCGAGGCCGGATCGTCGAAATCGTCGCTGTCCTGCACACCTGGCGGGAAACAGGCAAGTGCCGCCACGGCAGTCCGGACATCTATGTCCGCAAACACTGGTACGAAGTTAATACTGCTGAAGACGGTATCATGACAATTTATTTCGACCGGCAGGCCCGCCGCGGCCACAAGTCTGCGGCACGGTGGTGGCTGTTCAGTATCCGGGAGCCTGCCTGACGGCATTACAGTTTTTCCAACAGGTGGCGCGGCAACCAACAAAAAAAGAGCAATGTCTTTCGGGTGCCCCGCAGCAACCGGCGCCTTCGATATTCGGCGCAATACGCTCCGCTATTGCGCCCTACGGGGCTTCATGCGACACGAAGCTCCCCGACATGAAATAACTCTCGTCAGGGCTTGGCCGCGTCCTTGATGACGGCGGCAATCTCCTCGCTCAGCCGGCTGATGTTGCGCTGCTGGGCGTTCACCCAGGCGCCGAAGTCGGCATCTGTCGGCTGTTCGCTCAGGTCGCTGCGCCGGATGACCGGCGCCATCCTGCCTTGCGGATCAACCAGGGACCAGCGCACCACGAGCTTCGCCTCCCGGCCCGGTTCGCCGCCCATGGCCAGGACATCGAGCAGCACCCGGAAGGTGGGCTGCAGATGCTGGTCCCAGGGGAAGACGGCCACCTGCTCGGTGCCGAGCCGGGC
>JACQYM010000064.1 GCA_016208225.1 Deltaproteobacteria bacterium
TCGTGGCCGGCCAGGGCGCAGCCGACCAGGCGCCCGTCCTCCTCAGCCACGAAACTGCACCCGGGGTTTCTCGCCAGGTAACATTTAATGGCATCGGCCCCGTCCGCCGCCCGGACGGTGACGCCCGGGGTCCGGGTCAGCAGGGCGATAAATCCCTGATAGTCGGCAAAGTTCATTTCCCGCAATTGCATCTCTTTCCCATCTTCCGAGTAAGATGAACTCGTAAAAACTGAAAATTAACCACGGAGAGCACAGAGCCCACAGAGATAACTAATTGTACTTAAAAATATTTCTCTGTGATCTCCGTGTGCTCTGTGGTGAAAACGGATTGGCGTGAGACCCTAATCAGCCGGCAGGCCCGCCGCCTGCAGCATGGCCCAGCCGCTTTCGTCCTCCTGGGCGCCGCTGTAGGCCGCATCGGTGCGGTACCCGGTAAAATGACCGAGCAGCCGGGTGGCCAGTTTCTTGCCGAGCTGCACCCCTTCCTGATCGAATGAGTTGATGTTCCACAGAAATCCCTGCATGGCGATCTTGTTCTCATACAGGGCAAGCAGGGCTCCCATGCTGCGCGGGGTCAGCCTTTCCCCCATGAGCACGCTGTTGGGCCGGTTGCCCGGAAACCGCCGATTGGGATTGTCATGCTGCTGGCCGGTGGCCAGGGCCAGGGACTGGGCCAGGAGATTGGCCAGCAGCTTTTCCTGGGAGGTGCTCTCCTTGACCGCCAGGTCCCGGTCATACTGGGAGCGGCGGAAACCGATGAACTCCACCGGAATGACGGTGGTGCCCTGGTGGATGAGCTGGTAGAAGGCATGCTGGCCGTTGGTGCCCGGCTCGCCCCAGATGATGGGGCCGGTCTGGTATGCCAGCCGCTCGCCCCGGCGGTTGATCGATTTGCCGTTGCTCTCCATGTCGCACTGCTGCAGATGGGCGGCGAAACGCACCAGCCCCTGGCTGTACGGCAGCACGGCCAGGGTTTCGCTGTTTAAGAAATTATGGTTCCAGATGCCGATAAGCGCCATGAGCAGGGGGATATTCTTCCTGATGTCCCGCTGTTCCGCCGCCACATCCGCCTCGTGGGCGCCGCGCAGGATCTCCACAAAACCGTCATAGCCCAGGGCAAAGCCGAGCATGACCCCGCCCACCATGGAGGTGGCGCTGTAGCGGCCGCCGATATAGTCATACATATAAAACGAGCGGAGATACTGCTCGGGATTGTCCATCGGGCTCCCTTCGCCGGTCACGGCCACGAAATGGGCCCGGGGATCAAGCCCGGCAGCCTCGTAAGCCTGCCGCACCAGTTCTTCATTGGTCAAGGTCTCCAGGGTGGTGCCGCTTTTCGACACCACGTTCACCAGGGTGCGGGAGAGGTCAAGCTCGGCGAGCACCCCGGCCGCATCGTCAGGGTCGACGTTGGAGATGAAAGCCACCCGCCGGCCGCTCATCCGGAAGGCGGCCAGGGCATGATAGAGGGCCCGCGGACCGAGGTCCGAGCCGCCGATGCCGACCTGCACCATGGCGGTGAACGATTCGCCCCGGCTGTTGACAATGGCGCCGCCGGCCAGCTCATCCAGAAACCGCTCCAGCTTCGCCAGCTCGCGGGCCGCCTGGGCCGATGCCTCCGGCGCCAGGGGCGCAGCGGCAAAAAGGTCCCGGGTGGCGGTGTGCAGCACCTGTCTGTTTTCGCTCTCAAACCCTTCGATGCGGTTCATCACCGCCCCCTTTTTCATGGCCAGAAACTGTTTCACGGCCCCGGCCTCATCCGCCAGTTTCTGCAGGTGATCGAGCACCGTTTCATCGACCCGCTGCGTGCCGTAGAGCAGATCAAAACCGGCCATGGAACAGATATAGTCCTTTATGCGCCGCGCCCCCAGGGCGCCGGGCGCGGTGAGATCAAACGGCTTGGCGCTGCAGGCCTGCAGAGCGGCATGGGATGGGAGCTGGTCAAGGTTGGCATGATTCATTGCATTGTCCCCCGAAAAATGGACTGATCAATTTGATTGACTGGTTGCGCGCCCCGAAAATACCATCCTCGTCCGGATAACAGAGACGTCGCGCGGAGCCGGCACGTTGTTTCCGCATGGCCCCTGGTTGGCAATTTTTTAGTAAAATCAAAATGTATTTCATCACACCCCGTGGCGGCCGTCAAATCTTTTTCCGCTCCTGGCCGCGGGATTCAGGCCCGTCAAGCTGATAGATCCGCACCTGCCTGCTGCGGGGAAACTCCCTGTTGGCCATGGATTTGAGCAGTCTGGCCAGGTCAGCGAAACAGACCTGCACCTCCTGTTCCTCATAGCCGTGCTCCCTGACCAGGAAACTGTCTTCCCCCAGCCGGATCACCGAGATGCCGCGGTTGCGTTTGTAGGTCAGCATTTCCACGCCCCTGGGCGGCTCGATTTTCGCGACGGTCTGCAGCACCCGTTTGATCGTCGTGTCGATGTTGATCAGGGCCATTGTTCTTTCCTGGTAACTATCCAGCAGCACTCCATCTGTGTCCGATCAGGCTTGCTCAGATAGATCAGCTATACCTCGCAAGCCTGCTTGACCACATCTGGAGCACTGCTGAACAGTTACAATTATGTAATTTTCTAAGTTTTCCGGCATTAAGCTGGATAGTTACCTTTCCTGTAAATAAGATGGACTCGTAAAAATTGGAAAGTAACCACAGAGAGCACAGAGTCCACAGAGAAAACTAATGTCATTGAAAATATTTTCCCTGTGATCTCTGTGTGCTCTGTGGTAAAAATAGACTTTTTACGAAGTCATCAAGCATTAAACCAAGGAAAAATTATGGCAACACAAAAGATCATCTACACGGAGGTTGATGAGGCCCCGGCCCTGGCAACCTACTCCCTGCTGCCCATTCTCCAGGCATACACCAGGGGCTCCGGCATCGCCTTTGAAAAAAAGGACATCTCGCTGGCCGGCCGCATCATCGCCAATTTCCCCGACAAACTGCGCGACAGCCAGAAAATTCCCGATTACCTGGCGGAACTCGGCAAACTTGCCAAGCTGCCGGAGACCAATATCATCAAACTGCCCAATATCAGCGCCACCATCCCCCAGCTGAAAGCGGCGATCAAGGAGCTGCAGGAAAAGGGCTACGACATCCCGGATTACCCCGAAGCCCCGAAAAACGACGCCGAGAAAGAGCTACAGGTCCGCTTTGCCAAGGTGCTCGGCAGCGCCGTCAACCCGGTGCTGCGGGAAGGAAACTCCGACCGGCGGGCCGCGGCATCGGTCAAACGGTTCGGCCGGCAGAACCCGCACCGAATGATGAAGCCCTGGCCGAACGATTCGAAATCCCGGGTCGCCCATATGACCGGCGGTGATTTCTACGGCAGCGAGAAATCCCTCACCGTGCAGAACGCCTGCGATGTCCGCATCGAATTTGCCGGTGAAGATGGGCAGTCCGCCATCCTCAAGGAAAAACTTCCCCTGCTGGCGGGCGAGATCATTGACACTGCCGTCATGAGCGCCGCGGCCCTGCGGCAGTTCTATGCCGGGCAGATCAAGGCGGCCAAGGACGAAGGCCTCCTGCTGTCGCTCCATCTGAAAGCCACCATGATGAAGGTGTCGGATCCCGTCATGTTCGGCCACTGCGTTGCCGTCTTTTACCAGGATGTCTTTGCCAAACACGGGGCAGTGCTGGCGGAACTGGGGGTCAACGTCAACAACGGCCTGGGCGACCTCTATGCCAAAATCCAGCAGCTGCCCGCCGAAAAAAGAGCGGAAATCGAGAAGGACATTGCCGCGGTCTACCAGACCAGCTGCCAGCTGGCCATGGTGGATTCCAGCAAGGGCATCACCAACCTCCATGTGCCCAACAGCGTCATTGTCGATGCCTCCATGCCGGTCTTTATCCGGGACGGCGGCCGCATGTGGGGGGCGGACGACAAGCTGCACGACACCATCGCCATGGTGCCGGACCGCTGCTATGCCACCATCTATCAGCAGGTGGTGGAAGACTGCCAAAAGCATGGGGCCTATGATCCCGCCACCATGGGCAGTGTCGCCAACGTCGGCCTGATGGCCCAGAAAGCCGAGGAATACGGCTCCCACGACAAGACCTTTATCGCGCCAGGCAACGGCACGATCCGCATTGTTGATGCAGCGACCGGCGCGACCCTGCTTGAGCAGCGGGTGGAAAAAGGGGACATCTTCCGGGGCTGCCAGACCAAGGACGCCCCGGTGCAGGACTGGGTCAAACTTGCCGTGAGGAGGGCCAGGGCCAGCCATACCCCGGCAATCTTCTGGCTGGATGCCAACCGGGCCCATGACGCCGAGATCATCGCCAAGGTGAACCGTTATCTGCCGCAGCACGACACCAGCGGCCTTGATATCCGCATCATGCAGCCCGATGAAGCGATGCGTTTTTCCCTTGCCCGCATCCGCCGGGGCGAAGACACCATTTCCGTTACCGGCAATGTCCTGCGTGACTATCTCACCGACCTCTTCCCCATCCTGGAACTGGGGACCAGCGCCAAGATGCTCTCCATCGTGCCGCTGATGAACGGCGGCGGCATGTTCGAGACCGGCGCCGGCGGCTCGGCCCCCAAGCATGTGGAGCAGTTCTTAAAGGAAGGCCATCTGCGCTGGGACTCCCTGGGCGAGTTCTGTGCCCTGGTGCCCTCGTTCGAGCATGTGTACGGTACAAGCAAAAACGACAAGGCAGCGCTCCTGGCCGAGACCCTGGATCAGGCCATCGGCACATTCCTGGAAAACGAGAAGTCCCCTTCCCGCAAGGTGGGACAGCTCGACACCAGGGGCAGCCATTTTTATCTGGCCCTCTACTGGGCCCAGAGCCTGGCGGCCCAGGAGAAAGATAAGGAAGCGCAGCAACGTTTCGCCAAAGCGGCTAGGGAGCTTGGCGACCAGGAGGCAACGATTATTGAAGAAATGACCAGCGCCCAGGGTCGCCCCGTGGATATCGGCGGCTACTACCGGCCGGATGCGGCAAAGACCAATGCCGCCATGCGGCCGAGCGCCACGTTGAACCGCATTATCGACGCGCTGTAAAAACAAAAAAACTCTTTTCACCACAGAGCGCGCAGAGATCACAGAGAAAGTTTTGTCCTGTAGGGGCACCCCTCGTGGGTGCCCTTGTACCCCTGGCGCTCATCTGCCCTTGGGCTTTCATGTACCCCAGTGGGTATTACACAAATGCCGGCAATGCCACATGCCGGGCGACCCCGGACGGGGCAACCACAAGGGATTGCCCCTACGAGTGATGTGGCGGGGACGGCGGAATCCCATCTCCGAGACTGCAGGCAAGAAAATATACGCCATTAGCCATTATCGATAATCGCCAGCAACTCCCCTGTTTTCCGCTCCATCAGCTCACGGTCCCCTCTGCTTTCCACATTGAGCCGCAGCAGGGGCTCGGTATTGGATTTACGGACGTTGAAGCGATACCGGCCGCATTCCATGCTGAGGCCATCGGTGAAATCCCTGTCCGGGCATTCCCGGCTGAAGGCCTCTTCTATCCTGGCAATCACCGCGTCCGGGTCGGTAACCCGGCGGTTGATCTCGCCGCTCACCGGGAAGGCCGCCTGCCGGTCGGCCATCAGCTCGGATAACTTCCTGCCGGTTCTGCTCAGCAGCTCGGCCACCAGCAGCCAGGGAATCATGCCGGAGTCGCAGTAGGCAAAATCGCGGAAATAATGGTGGGCGCTCATCTCGCCGCCGTACAGGGCATCTTCGGCCCGCATCCGCTCCTTGATGAAGGCATGGCCGGTCTTGCTCATTACGGCAATCCCCCCGGCTTTTCGTACGATGTCAACCGTATTCCAGACCAGGCGGGGATCATGGATGATCTTCTCCCCGGGCCGCTTGCCCAGCAGGGCCTGGGCCAGCAGACCGACAATGTAATACCCCTCGACAAAGTCGCCTTTTTCATCAAAGAAGAAGCAGCGGTCAAAATCCCCGTCCCAGGCCAGGCCCAGGTCCGCCCCGTGCTCCCGCACGGCCCGGCTGGTGATCGCTCGGTTTTCCGGCAGCAGCGGGTTGGGCACGCCGTTGGGAAAGGTGCCGTCCGGTTCATGGAAGATTTTGATAAAGGTGAAGGGCAGCGCTTTTTCCAGCAGGTCGATGACCGGCCCGGCACAGCCGTTACCGGCGTTGACCACGATTTTCAGCGGTTTTAGTGCCGCCGGATCAACATAAGTGAGCAGATGGTCGATATAGGCCCGCTGGTTATTGATTTTCTCCATCCGCCCCCGCCCTGCGGCGGCAGGGGCCTTGAATCCGGCGGCGGCAAGCCTTTCAATATCTTCCAGGCCGGTATCGCCGCTCACCGGCACCGCCCCTTTTCTGACCAGTTTCATGCCATTGTAATCCGCCGGATTGTGGCTGGCGGTAACGATAATGCCGCCATCCACCTCCAGATCAAAGGCGGCGAAATAGATCTCCTCGGTGCCGCACAGCCCCAGATCGACCACATCGACGCCGGCGGCCAAAAAGCCTTCAGCCAGGGCACCGGCCAGAGATGGGCCGGAGAGGCGGATATCATGGCCGATGGCCATCCGCCGCGGCTTGAAACAAACGGCATACGCCTGGCCGATGCGAAAGGCAAGATCTGCATCCAGCTCGTCCGGCACCCGGCCGCGGATATCATAGGCCTTGAAACAGGCAAGATACTCTGTCATATGGTTACTCCTGCAAAAAAGATCGGGAAATAAGGAAAAAATTGACACAAGACCTTTAATTGACCATTATCAGGCCCGACTTGTCAATTTGAAAGGCGCAGGAAGAGTAACTTCTCAGGTGGTTAGTCTGGCAGCAGACCACATTCTCACAGCCTGAACAGCCTGCAGTTCTCAACAAGGAAAACAAAATGAACCAAGAACTATTACCGGCCGATATCTCCCGCCGGATGGCGCAGCTCTACAGTGACATGGAAAAGGCGTATGATGAACTGGCGCAGGGACTGGATTTTTCCTGCGCCGGCTGCCCGGACAACTGCTGCGACAGCTATTTCCAACACCACACCTATGGTGAATGGGCGTATCTGTGGGAGGGGCTGCAGGCCATGGAGGAGAAGAGAAGGGAGACGTTGATTGCCAGGGCGGCGGAGTATGTCAAGGGAAGCGAACGGATGCTGGCCAGGGATGAACGGCCGAATCTCATGTGCCCGTTGAATGAAAACGGGCTCTGCGCCCTCTATCCGCATCGCCTGATGATCTGCCGTCTGCACGGGGTGCCGTCCGCCATGACCAGACCGGACGGCAAGAGGCTGGAGTTTCCCGGCTGTTTCCGCTGCCAGGAGCTGGTCAGCGGCCGGGAGCAGGTTCCCCGGCTGGATCGGACATCAATGTATCAGGAGCTTGTGCAGATAGAAATGGACTGGCTTGGACCGAGGCGGCGAACCCTGCCGAAGGTCAGGATGACCATCGCCGAGATGATGGTCAAGGGACCGCCGCCGGATAAAAGGTGAAAGCCGCAGGAATTTACCACCGAGGGTTCTATGGGACTCAGCAATTGTTGATTTACCGGTTATCACGTCTCGAAGGGTTCGTCATTCCGGCACGTTTTCAGCCGGAATCCAGATCTCACTGGATGCCAGCTAAAAACATGCTGGCATGACGACATAGATAAACGGTTTTTCCCGGCAGCTTTTCTTGTTCGTGCAGTCGCAGAGGGTCCCGCAGATAAACCAGCAGAGATGCCCGGCCTGAAATTCCCATGCCGGGCACTGTTCCTTCCGGTCACAGTCCTTTCTCTCCCAGCACGGCTTTCTGTCCTTATCCTGCCGCCGCTGACTGGAAAGCAGGAAAAATATCTGCCTCTGGATATGGGACGGGATTGTCCGCCAGCCTTGCTCGTAGCTGTGAATGGCTTTTAGGGAAACGCCCAGAAGAGTGGCGACCTCCTTCTGTGTTTTCCCCAGCTTCTTTCTCGCTTTCGCAAATTCTAGTTTATCCATGACGCATCAACTGTATTTCCGGGTTCCGGGATTTTATCTTTGCTACAAAGTAGGATGACCGTCAATTTTATTTCTACCACATCCTGGGTAAAAATACTCACAAAAAAACAGCGCCTTGTTTATTATTTCCCAATCCGGGCATAAACAGCAGAGCGCCTGGGGGCCGGGCCTGCACGTTGGTCATGACGGCACGGATAAACGCTGCTTTTATCCCGAAGGCTGTCAGCTGCGGATCATTTCCGCCAGCTGGAAAGCGAGTTCCAGGCTCTGCTCGGCATTGAGCCGGGGATCACAGTTGGTCAGATAGTTCTGTTTCAGTTGCTGATCAAGAATGTTGCGCCCGCCGCCGGTGCACTCGGTGACATTGTCCCCGGTGAGTTCGAAATGAACACCGCCCGGGATCGACCCCTCGGCCCAGTTGATTTCAAAGAAGCATTGCAGTTCCTGCAGAATCTCATCAAAGTTTCTTGTCTTGTGGCCGCTTTCAGCGGTATAGGTGTTGCCGTGCATGGGATCGCAGCTCCACACCACCTTAAAGCCTTCCTTTTTTATTTCCCGCACCAGCTGCGGAAGATATTTATCCACTTTCTTGGCGCCGAACCGGGTGATCAAGGTGATTCTGCCCGGCTCATTTGCCGGATTGAGCCTGGCAATGAGCTTTTTGACCTCGGCCATGTCGTGCTTGGGGCCGATTTTGATGCCGATGGGATTCAACACGCCGCGCAGAAACTCCACATGGGCGCCGTCCATCTGCCTGGTCCGGTCGCCGATCCACACCATATGGGCGCTGCAGTCATACCACCCCCCGGTAATGGAATCCTGGCGAGTCAGCGCCTCTTCGTAACCGAGGAGCAGGGCCTCGTGGGAGACAAAAAATGATGCCTCGTTAAGCTGGGGGGTATCGGTATTGAGGCCGATGACTTCCATGAAATGGAGGGCCTGGTCGATGTTGCGGGCCAGCCGCTCATAGGAGCGTCCCATGGGCGAGGCCTTGACGAACTCGTTGTTCCAGGCATGCACCCGGTGGAGCGCGGCATACCCGCCCTTGGTGAAGGCCCGGGTGATATTCATGGTGGCGGCGGCCAGATAATAGCCCTTGACCATGCGCTGCGGGTCCGGCCGGCGCGCCTCTTCGGTGGGTTCCGGGCTGTTGACCATATCACCCCGGTAACTGGCGATTTCCTGCCCGTTCACCATTTCCGTATCAGAGGAGCGGGGCTTGGCATATTGGCCGGCCATGCGGCCCACCTTGATCACCGGTTTCCCGCCGGCATAGCTGAGAACAACGGCCATCTGCAGGATGACCTTCAGCGTCTCGCGGATACCGGGGGCAGTGCAGTGGGTGAAATCCTCGGCACAGTCGCCGCCCTGGAGCAGGAAGGCCTTGCCTTCAACCGCGTCGGCAAGCTGTTTTTTCAAATCCCTGATCTCGCCGGCAAAAACCACGGGCGGCAATTTGGAAATGGTTTCAATCGCCTCTTCGTAGGCTTTACGGTCCGGCCATTTTGGTTGCTGCAGCGCCTTGAATTTCTGCCAGCTTGATTTCGTCCACTCAGACATCTGATCTCTCCGTTTATAAGATGGCGTGTAGCGCGCCATCTCGCAAGGAAGGGCCGGCATGGCCCTTCATTTCATTCCCTGCCTCTTCCCTCCGGGGCCTTGGGCAAGGCACAGGGGCCGCCCGCACAACAGACCTCGACATCGAAGGCATTTAAAATTCGCAACTCCCGCTCATTTTTCGTCTCATCATTAAACGAGACAAACTGCAGTTTGTCAAACATTGCGGCTGCTTCGTCCCGGCCGGGAATGGCGGCAAGACCTGTTCCCAGCACCTCGCCCGTGGCCGTATCGAGCAGTTCCGCATCCTGGCCGTTGGTGACCACCGCCAGCGGGATGCGGTATTCTTTCTCCAGCACCCGCGCTACGGCGATGGCGGGACGCTCCCTGGTCACCAGCGACCCCGGCGCATAGCGGATGATCATGAACCGCCGGCCGGCATGATGCACCGTGATATCCACCTTTGAGACCACAAACTGCCCGGCAAAAAGGGTTTCGATCCGCCGCCGCATTTCCAGGGCATTCTTCGGGTAGCCCTTGTCCTCGACCAGCAAACGGACAATTCCCTGCCGGATGCGTTCGTCATCGGTGTCAGTCAGGGTTTCGCCGGTAACATAATCCGTGCACGTGCCATAGACTATATGATGCAAAGGGATATCTGTCATCGCTTGCTTTACCTGCCAAACCAAATAGCAAAGGGGCCGGCAGGCCCCTTACACACACTTCCCGTCCTGTTGAGCCGTTCTTTACAGCTCGAGCCAGGACTCGGAGAAAATCGCCTGGCCGGAAAGCACCTTATAGGTTTTGTAATGCTCAAGGGCGGTGCCCTTCAAGCCCGCCGGGTCGGGATCATTGCCGTCCATCATGCCATGCACCATATTCACCAGCTCGGGACGCTCGCCCTTGCAGATGGCCATCAGTTCGGCATCATAGGAGTTGACGATGGCCGTGGTGATGCCATATTTCATCAGCATGATCAGATAGGTCCGGTCAAGGTATTTGCGCAGATGGTCGGCCACGCCGTTTGACACGTTGGACAGGCCGACGGTGGAGCCGGCGCCCGGGGCGATATCAGACAGCATGCTCATGAACTCGAGACCGGAAGCAATCTGGTCGGCGCCAAGGGTGATGGGGGTGCCGATCGGATCAAAAAGCATTTTCTCGTTGGGAATGCCCGCCTCGGAAAGGGCCATCATCAGGTCAACCGCCATGGCGGCGCGCTCGTTGGAATCGCGGGGCATGCCGTCCGGGCCCCAGAGCAGGGCGATGACATTGCAGCCCGCCTCGGCGGCAACCGGGATCAGTTTTTCCATGCGCTCCGGCTGGGCGGAGATGGAGTTCATGATGGCATTTGCCCTGTTTTTCACCGCCTTGAAACCTGCGGCCATGGCGTCGGCATTGGTGGTATCGAGACACAGGGGGGTATCGGTTACCGCCTCAACGGTCTGCACCACCCAGGGCATCAACTCGGTCCCATCCTTGCGGGCCGGGCCGATATTGAGATCAAGATAGGCTGCGCCTGCCTTCGATTCCTCTTTGGCCATCTCCTGAATGGGAGCGGGATTTCTCTCTTTCATGGCCCCGCCGCTTCTCTTGCCCATGATATTGATACTTTCAGCAATCGCTAATACCGTCTGAGACATGGAACCTCTCCTTATCATCTATAGTTTAAAGGGTCATTTTACGCGCAGGAAAAATAGTGCCGGTGCAAAATAATAACTTGACAACGTAGCGGGATACGGTTGGCTTGTCAACCCGCAAAACTACCTATGCCGTTGGAAAAAAATAATATTGTCGCCCGGATGGCAGGAACGGCATGAATGCCCCTTGAGAAATGCCGATCAGGTGCATAACCTGCAGGTGTTTCGTCTGCCATCGATTTTTTTCTGTCTTCTGTCTTCTGTCTTCTGGCTTCTGTCTCCTGACTCCTGACTCCTCTATCCTGTCACCTGCTCACCCATCCAGCACTTCCCGGACAACCCTGGCCAGCAGAGTGCCGCTGACAGGCTTCATCAGAAACCTTCTGATACCGATCTGCCGGGCCCTGTCTTCCGAAATCATCGAGCTGTAGCCGGTGCAGAGAATAATGCGCATATCAGGCCGGGCCTGCACGATTCTTTCACTGAGTTCGGAACCGGGAATCACCGGCATGGTCTGATCGGTGACGATGAGATCAAAATCCCCGGGGGCGGAAAGGAACAGGGCAAGGGCGCTCCTGCTGTCCGTCATTGCCGTTACCTGATAACCAAGACGCGTCAATACCGCCTTCTGGAGAGCAACGATTCTTTCTTCATCGTCAATAACCAGAATACGCTCAGTGCCGCCGGGCAGCGGGCCGCACTCTTTTCCGGCAGCCTCCGCGGTCTGCTCCGCGGCAACAACCGGGAAATAGACCCTGAATGTCGTCCCCTTGCCGGGCTCACTTTCCACGTTGATGAATCCGCCGCTGCTCTGGACAATGCCATGCACCACGGCCAGGCCCATGCCGCTTCCCTTGCCCACCTCCTTGGTGGTGAAATAGGGTTCAAAAATCCGCTCCCTCGTTTCCCCGGACATGCCGTGCCCGGTGTCGCTCACCGTCAGCTCAACAAAGGGCTGGGTGCCGGCTCCGCTGTCCTCCGCCAGGCCGGGTGAAGGCATATCCACCCGCGCCAGTCTTATTTTAATGATGCCCTGTTCATCCGGCAGGGCATGGGAGGCATTGGTGCAGAGGTTGACCAGCACCTGATGGATATGCGTCGGATCCGCCATGATGCAGCCGCAGGCTCCATCGATTTCTTCCTGCATCACAATCGTGCTCGGCAGGGAGGCCCGCATCAGCCTGAGCGCCTCCCGCACCACCGGGGCCGGCTCCAGGGGCTGCAGTTCTTCCCGGCCCTTGCGGCTGAAGGTGAGAATCTGTTTGACCAGGTCGCCGGCCCGCAGCGCCCCGTGCAGAATCTCATCAATATCCGCCAGCAGCCTGTTCCTGTCCGTCAAATCCTCCCTGGCAAGCTCGGCATAGCCGATGATGGCCGCGAGGATGTTATTGAAATCATGGGCAATACCGCCGGCCAGGGTACCGATGGCCTCCATCTTTTCGGCCTGCCTGAGCCTGTCCTGCAATTCCTCTTTTTCTTTTTCCGCCTGCCTGATATCGGTGATGTTGCGCGAAATACCGATGAGACCGACGATTTTCCCATCCTTATCCAGACAGGGGCTCTTGTTGGTCAGCCAGTATGTTTCCTCCCCATATGCCGTGGCGATTTTCTCCTCCGCTATTCTGGCGGTGCCGGACCGCATGACGTATTCGTCAACATCGACGATGACCGCTGCGGATGCGGCGGCAAAAAGCTCCCGGTCCTCTTTGCCGATAATTTCCCGCCGCGGTCTGCCGATGGCCTGACAGGCGGCCTGGTTGGCCATCAGGTAACGGCCCTCCAGGTCTTTGAGGAACACCGCATCCGTTGTCCCTTCAATGATGGCACTCAACAGGGCATTGCTGTTTTTCAGCTCGTCTTCCGCTTTCTTCCTGGCACTGATATCCTGAAAAACCCCGAGGATGCCGACGACCTGGCCCGCATCATCCCGCAGAGGCGTTTTTACCGTCTGGATGACATATCTGTGCTGGAAATCAACGACATATTCCTCTTCCAGAGACAGGGTCTCACCGCTCTCCATCACCCTTCTGTCATCCTGCTGGTATTTTTCAGCCACTTCAGGCGGATAAAAATTATAATCTGTTTTTCCCTCTATTTCTTCGGGGGTAATGTGCAGATCAGCGGCATAATTTTTATTGCAGGCCACGTAAACGGATGCCCTGTCCTTATGAAAAATTTTCACCGGATGCTGGTCTGCATGCCATTCATTGCCTGGACCAGCGCATCGAGCTCATCCGCCTTGCCCGCCGGCCGTGCCGGCCGGGCCAATCGCAATTCCCCGGCGGCCACCCCGTCTTTGAGCCCGTGCAGCCAGGCGGCAAGCTGCGTCAGGTGACGGGTGACAAAAAAATGAAAGACAAGCAGGGTGAAGCCGGAGACGAGAAAAGTTTTTATGGCATTATTGACTAAGATGATCAAGGTTTTATGCAGCAGCCGCTGATAAACGTTATCCAGGCTGAAGGCAACCCGCAGGGAACCGATCAGTGTCTCTTTGCCGGCGTGCAGGTGGGTCAGAGGGAATTCATTTTTCAGCTGATGGTTTGATTGCCCGGTCCCGGCAGACCAGAAATCGCCCTCAGCGGATCGTATTTCAATATATTCCATGTCAGGCAAATGAACAAGGCCGTCCAACTGAATCTGAATCTGCTCGGCATCGAACTGCCAGACGCTGTTGCTCAGGCTTTGCAGGTAACTCTGCCTGATGAGTCCCATTCGCGATTCGATATTGCGCAGGTCGCCGCGGTAATCCGCATAAATCTGCACTCCGGTGCTGATCAGCGTGATCAACGAGCTGAACAGGACAATGAAAATGACCAGCCGCAACCCTATCCTGCTTTTCATTGCGTCAATTTCCCGGCAAGCTGCTTTTCGCGCAGTGCGTCAATCTCTCCCCCGGCCTCCATCTCCCGCAGAACGGCCTCCAGTTCCGGCACCAGGGCCTTGTTCCTGGCATGGACAAAATGAAAGAGTGGTGAAACATGCAGCGGTGCACCGATGACATGAATTCCCGTTGCCCTGAAATTGCGATGCATTTCAATGCGGCCGGCATCAAGGGTAGCCACGGCCACATCAATGCGGTCCGCCTTTAACAAGCTGAAGAGCTGGGTCATGTCCCTGGCGAAAATGCGCTCCATGCCCATGGTCCCGATCTCGGCATATCTGATGCCGCGGATCACCCCGATACGCAGCCCCCGCAAATCTTCCCAGCTCCGAATATCCTTCGTTGCCTTTATGGTAAAGGTCACCCCGGTGAAACGGGCGACCGGCGTGGAAATCCTGATCAGATTCGGGAACTTCTTCTCCGTGCCGGCAATACGGGCCAGATCGCCATCCGTGATGCCGCTGCCCGCCCATACCAGGGCCCGCCGTCCCGGCAGAAAATCAAACACGGCGTTATAGCCGATCCTCCTGTATGCCTCCCGCACCACCGCCAGCGCCAGCTCATGGGTATGTTCATTTTCGATGGCGGAAATTGTTACACTTCGCGGATTCGCCGGCTGCTGGGCAAAAGCTGCACCCGCCCCCAGCACCAGGGACAAGAAAACCATGACCAATTGTGATCTGACAGTGTGAGATTGATTCTCTTTCATCTTTTTTTTCACACGCCCAAGCAACAGGCGCCGCAAGGCAAAACCGCCGGCAGGATGAGATGCCCCGCCGACTTTGCGAGTATCTTTCTTCATGATGCTATGAAATAGGAAAAATAGTCAATGCGCGGTGCAGATGTCGGCGCGAAAAGAGCCGACCGGATATCTTTCTTTTTTTCATGCAATCAATATCACTTATCGCCACATCCGCTCTTGACACATCCCCTATTCTTTGTTAGAAAAAGTCCACATTGTGGCATCGACCTGACATCAACGCAGAGCCTGCCGGGTCCACAATCAGGAGGGGAGAGACAATGGGCCCGCAGTTCGGCCCGACTACCAGCGCCGGCCTTCTTCCAGGAAATCCGACTGGGCAGCGCAGCGCGGGAATCATTTTTTTGGCAGCATCGGGAGGTATTTTCACTATGTCGGTGCACCGTATGGGCGGTGCATTACGTAGACATCTTCCTGTCGGACGTTCCGCCGGGTCCTTCGTGGCTTTCACGACAAAGCCGGGTTGAAACCGCATGCGAAACAACCGGGGAAGAAACCGTAACCAAAAGAGGAGGAGAGATTGATGAAGTCAGAGGAGAACATGGAAAGCAAGGGAGTCTCACGACGGCAGATGATGATCGGCACCGGTGTTCTGGCGGCGGGTGCAGCCATGGCCCACCTTGGCGGCCTGCTGAAAACCGTCGAGGCAAAGGAAGGCCCGACGGAAAAATGGCCATGGCCCTATGAAAAACTTGATCCGGCCAAGACCGCGGAGATTGCCTACGAAGAATGGTACCGGGTTTTCTGCGGCGCCGCGGTCATCAACAGCGTTGTCAGCCAGTTACGGGAAAAGGTCGGCGAACCGTATACATCTTTTCCCGTTGATTCCTTCGTCTTTCTTGAAGGCGGCATGGTGGGCTGGGGCATGACCTGCGGCTCCAATACCGGCGCGGCTATCATCGCCAATCTCATCATCGGTCCGCGAATCGCCGGGTCCACGGCCGGCCACCAGATCAGCGAGGACATGTTCCAGTGGTATTCCGAGGCATCCATGCCGGTTTTTGTCCCGAAAAATCCCAAGGTCACCACCGAACTTGTCAAGACCACGGCCGATTCCCCTCTGTGCCACGTTTCGGTAGGTAAATGGATGAAGGCATCAGGTTTTCCCATCGGCAGCCCGGAGCGGAAAGACAGATGCGCCCGGGTTGCGGCCAGCAACGCCTACCATCTTGTTGAACTGCTCAACGCCTGGAAAGACGGCAAGTACGAACCCACCAGCTCGCATGCACCGGTCAAGGAGTACGGCATCACCGCCCAGATGAACTGCATGGAATGCCACGGCGACGATGTTCCCGCGGCGCCCATGGCCAAGAAATAAAAATGCAGCGTCCGCAAACCTGAGCAGCATGCCGCTGCTCAGGTTTGCCCATTCCCAAGGCGAGACGCTGGGCATACCGCCGCTCCGGGCAACTGACTGTTTGCCCGGAGCGGCGTCAATTCGCCTGTGCGACACAACGGCATTGCGCCCATAAAATTTGCAATAATTGATATAATTTACATATGCGAAAGAAATATGTAGCTTTTTGCCGGCAGGCCGTGTATCTTCCAATACTAAAGGTGCAGTAGCTGTTTGTAGATAAAAATACTAAAATGATGACCGCACAATCCTTGCAGAGAGGAAGTGCGGTTTTTTTGTTTGAACAAACAAGCTGCCAACCGATTTACCTGTCGGTAAGTCGGATAATTATCAAGTGGTTCCCCAAGCGGAACCTTTTTTCAAGGAGTAGTACAAAATGGCAGAAGGTACAGTTAAATGGTTTAATGATTCTAAGGGTTTTGGTTTTATTGAGCAGGACGGCGGCAAGGACGTATTCGTCCATCATTCCGCAATCCAGGCCCAGGGATTCAAATCTCTTACCGAGGGCGCCCGGGTAAAATTTGATGTTGTTGACGGCCCGAAAGGCCCGGCGGCAGAGAATGTTGTCCAGCAGTAAGCCCCGTAATTGACCATTACGAAAACCCCGCATTTTGCGGGGTTTTTTTTTGCGAGCCAAAGTCTCTTTCTCACCACGAGCAGCCGGAGAGCACAGCGAACATTTTTAGTATCGTTCAGCCCTGTGAACCCGGTGGTGAATTTCCGGTTTTTGCGGAATAATCAAATTTCACTTGGAATAACCGATGCAAATGTTTCAATATGTAGTAATCAGCAGCAAAGGAAAACCGGAAGAAATATGGGTCTGTGGAGATTGCCGTAAAAAACATGTAGGCCAGAACTTTGACGGCAACTGGCGGCTGATTGATAAATGCATCAGTGACACTATGGAATGCGCAAAGTGTCATGCAGGCCATGCGGCGCATGTGGAACCGGTTGCCGGAGATTAGGAAACCGCCCTCTTTCCGGATCAGGAAAGCACGGAATGCTTATCGTGAGCATTTCACAAAAGCCGTGCTAAATGCAATCATACCTGTCCCCGTCTGCGCGCAGATTCACCCCGGCGGGTAGCCAGTGATTGATGGCAATACATTACAATAACAGCCGGACTTCTCCCGGACTCGATCCAGAGTCCCCCGGAATGACGGCTTTGGCAAGAGGCTCATCCATAATAAAAATATAATTTAAAGGTATCCCATTGGCAAAAAACAATTATTCATTTGAGAAACGCCAGAAAGAACTAGCAAAGAAAAAAAAGAAAGAAGAAAAACAGCAGCGCAAACAGGATAAAAAAAGCCCCCAGTCGGAGGGGGATGCCGACCAGGTTCAGGATGAGGGACAAATCGGGAATAATCCTGCAGACTGAGGCACCAGGCACCGATCAAACATTATGCGGCAATCATCCGGCCGGCGATTGCCGCATCGCGCACCTCGCCCACGCGGCCCGCAACGCTCCACTCTTCAATAGTGCAATCCCCGCACAAACCGCCGGGTTATGCTCTCCCCC
This sequence comes from Deltaproteobacteria bacterium, assembly GCA_016208225.1. GTDB lineage: Bacteria > Desulfobacterota > Desulfobulbia > Desulfobulbales > SURF-16 > SURF-16. The sequence continues at coordinate 17,639 of JACQYM010000064.1, forward strand.
AGCTCGGGACCCGAGCAATCTGCCGGGGCATCTTCCGATCACGACACCCTTTACCCTTGTTTCAGCTCCGCGATCATCTCTTCAACTTCCCCATAGCCCTCTTTGTAAAATTTCTCTTCCTCGGGGTCCAATTCGCGCAACAGGCGCAGGAACTCTCCGGCGTGCTCCTTTTCCTCATTGGCGATGTCGATGAGCACTTTCCTGGCGAGTTCGTCATTCGTGCTCTCCGCGGTTTGCTGATAAAGCTGGATCGCTTCGTATTCGGCGGCAACCATGAACCGGATGGCCCGGACCAGTTCCTCATGGGTAAGCTTTCGATCATTTTTTAATCCTGCGAACGGATTACAGAACTCAGGCATTTGTTACCTCCTCTCGTTAATAGTATGGTTTCATTCCCCTTTCTCTGTTCCTTATTACATCATATCTCGGGACTGAAGTAAAAGCCTCTTTACACCCATCGGCCGAAGCGAGCGGGCGGGTCCGCCCCCAGCAGTTTCGCGCACTCTGCGCCACGCCAATCCGATAAAGTTCGTCATTAATATCTGCATCAAGGGCTACTGCTTTCCGTGAGCCCCATCTCACCGGCACGACTAACAGTCTTTTGCAGCCGGACAGAATCCGTTCCGCCCGGACTGTCGCTCCCTGCCCGGCAGGAACAAAAGAACCGTACGCATGTGGTAACAATTTGATATTATGTAAACTATTCACCACCACCCAACTACGGCATTTTTTTTGCTTTCTCCTTTGAATTGTTCTGCCCTCAGGGGCTTAGCAGTTCATTGATAATGGAATAATTGTTGTCAGTTTTTCCTAACTTACAAATGGCTCTTATTACTATTTCTATCCTGCCCTTCCGAGGCATGGTTTAGCCACCAGACAAGACAACCCTAATCTCATGGTCGTGTCATCACTCCCATGGCCAACCCGGCAGGCAGCCGACAGCTGCCTGCATGCCGCCTTCCGAAACCATTTTCCCCGGGCAGGCTTTGCCGCCATTTTTATTAACAGCAGAGAGTTCCGGATGAGGAGCAAGGAGGTGCAAAAAAATCGATATATGCCAATTTGCCTGCCAAGCAATATGACCACCAAATGAAACATTGTCTCAAAATGAATTAAAGGAGAAAGAAAAATGAAAAGGCAATTATTCGAATTTTTTATGGCTTTGTGCGTTACCGGCGCCTTTGCCACGGCAAGTCAAGGAGCTCCCCACATTTCCGATTTCGATTCCACGCAGCCGCGCGGTTTCGGCGGACCGCTGGATATCGTTAATCCGGATGCCTGCGCCAATGGTCCGGTGCTGAATGCCGATGGCCAGGATCTCTGCCCGATGATCGATGGGATGCCCGCCCCCCAGTTTCATGCCTCGGTCGGCGGCCAGCAGGAGGACTTCAATGACTGGAAGGGCATGACCATGGGCAATGCGGCCCGGGACCCATCGGTATTCGCCACCATGAACATAGCGAACCAGGACTTCATCAATCTGATCTATGCCGCTGCCGGCCAGGGGTTTGACACATTTAATGCCGATCTGCAGGCATTGGTCGGGGTGGGAACCGCCCGGGAGCTGGCCTGTTTTCTGAAAATATACGAACCTGCCACCCCGGACCCGTGTGTGCCGGGCAATCCCATCACCCTGCTGCCGGAAGAGGAATTGCCGGTGACCGCTGACATCTGCCTGCGCTGCCATGTCCCCACCGGCTGGATGGAAGGACGGTCCGAACCCGCCTCCCCCCATTTTCCCTATCTGCGGGGCCAATTCTGGGCAAGCAAATTCACCGAATATCCCGGCTGGCCCGGCGCCCCGCAATCAGTTGATCTCACGAGCGAATCCGAAACGGATATGCAGGGCGTCCAGTGCGGATTCTGTCATCGCACCTTCGACAATTTCAAAACGCCCTCCAACTACGACGGCAGCATCAAGCCCAACGGCAACAGCGGGTATTTCGTTTCCCAGTACGATCCTTTTGAAGGGGCCGAGGCCGATGTCGCGTTTGATATACAGGAGAAGGCAGAATTCTGCGGGAGCTGCCATGAGGTGACCAATCCGCTCATCTATACCAAGACCCCGGTATCGCCCACCCCGATGCTGCATCCCCTGGAGCGTACCTTTACGGAATGGTACTGGAGCTCCTATCGCCAGAACGTGTCCTGTCAGGAATGCCACGAACCCATGAAATTCGAAGGGGCCCAGACCTGGCTGCTCTCTCCCGGTCTGGACCGGCTCTGGGGCGCGGTGGACAAGGTCTGGCTTGCGTCGCCTTTCAATTACACCAGTGGCGTGACCGCCGATCGCTCGGATGCCTACATGAACGCCAGACTGCGCAATGAGGACCTGATGCGCGACGCCGCTGACATCCAGATTGTCTCCTCGAACCTGGCCAACGGCTTTCTCACCGTGGAGGTCAAGGTAACCAACAATACCGGCCACAAGCTGCCCACCGGCTTTGCGGAAGGACGCCAGATGTGGATCCATCTCACCGCCAGGGATGACAACGGCAATGTCCTGTTTGAAGACGGGGTGATTTCCCCCGCCGGCGTCCTGATCAGAACGCCCGAGACCAAAGTCTACGAGTCGGTGGTTCTCGCCGAGGGGTATGACAGTTTCGCCCTGAACGGCAGGAATATCCTGGACAACACCACCGGTGATCCCCATGACGGCACCCTGGTCTACACCCCCGATGGAACCGTCAGCCACTTTGACAAGGAGTTCCATTTCATCCTGATGAACAACATCGAAAAGGACAATCGCATTCCGCCCGCCGGATTCAACCGGGCCGCCTACATGGCAGACGGGGCCTTCATCATTCCCCATGATGCCAAGGATACCGATTATGCGGACGGCCAGAACTGGGATATCACGCCCTACACCTTCAATCTGGGCGGCTACACGGGCGAGGTCCACGTGACCGCGGAACTCAAATATCAGACATTCAGCGACATCTATGTCGATTTCCTGCACAACATGGATCGTGAACCCACCGAGGATTTCGGCGGCCGGGCCCGGAACATCCCCTGTTCGGACAGAAATCCCAATGACGGATCAAACGAATTCTGCACTTCCCAGACCTGGGGAGATGTGCTGGCGGACATCTGGACCGCCGCAGATCATGGCCAACCGGTGCTGATGGCCACCGCCTCGGCCCAGGTTGGCGGCATCATAATTCCGGATGTACCCGGCGATCTCAACGGTGACAGCGCGGTGGACGGTGATGATTACACCGCCTTTATCGCCACCTTCGGCAGGTGCGACGGGCAGACCGGCTTTACCACTGCTGCCGATTACGACAGTGACGGCTGCGTCACCTTTGTTGATTACCAGATCTGGTACGGATACTACATTGCCCCATGATAAACTAATTCCGAACATAAGGAGTATTCAATGAAAACGAAAATGAGATTTCTCCGATTGGCTGTATTTGCATGGCTCACCCTTTTCCTGCCTGCCGGCAGTTCTGCGGCGATAACCGTCTATTTTTCACCGCTGGACGCCATTGTTTCCGCGGGCGAGACATTTTCCGTGGACCTGATGGCTGATCTGCCCACGGAATCGGTGCTGGGCTGGGGCCTGGATGTATCATTCGACCCCTCGGTCATCGCCATGGAGGAGCCCCCGGCAATCGGCCCGCTATGGACCGCGGCGCCCTTCACCATGGACGGTGACGGGCTGGCAGGTCTGGCCTTCCCGCTGCCGCTGACCGGCAACAGCATCCTGCCGGGGGTTTTGCCCAGGTGAATTATACCGCGGGCTCGGTGAATGCGGTGCCGGCGCCTGGCGCCCTGCTCCTGCTCGGCTCAGGACTGGCCGGGCTGTTCGGCATCAGGAAAAAAGCAAAGAAATACCCATATCTTCGCCCATAATTAAAAAAACGCAGGGCCGTCATGGCCCTGCGTTTTTTTATTGCGCCATCCGTTCGAGTCGCAATATTACGTACAGCCCCTTATTTCACCTGCTGATGCGGGTCGGCGCTCGAATCAAAAAAGTTATCATGGAAGAACTCGACATCCGCCGCCTTAACCATCTTCTCAACATATTCGTCCACCGCCTTTCTCTTCTTCTCCAAAGTCAGCGTCTGCAGCAACTGCTCCCTGACCGCGGTAACGGGCTGGACGAACGGCTCTTTTCTTTCATCAAGCCTGATGATATGAAAGCCGAAGTTCGTCTGGACAATATCGCTCATCTCGCCGGGCTTCAGGGCGAACGCCGCCTTCTCGAACTCCGGGGCCATCTTCCCCTTGCTGAAAAATCCGAGGTCACCCCCTCGTTGTTTTGAGCCGGGATCGTCGGAAAATTCAGCGGCAAGCCGGGCAAAGTCCTCTCCCGCCCTGGCGCGCTGCAAAACCTTTTCCATCCTTGCCCGCGCCTCTTTCTGTTCATTCTCGGACGCCGTTTTCTTGACCTGGATCAGAATGTGGCTGGCCTTGATCCTCTCGGGCATTTCGAATTTCGACTTATTTTCCTCATAATAGCGGTTGATTTCCTCTTCATCGACCTTCACCTTCCGGGCAACCTCCATATCGAGATATTCGAGGGTGAGGAAATTATCGATCAGCAGCTTCATGTTTTCTTTGACATCCGCCCGTTTGTCAAAGCCCTCTTTTTTGGCCTGATCCGCAATCACCATACTTGTCACGATTTGCCGGAGCAGCATCTCCCTTCGCTTCGGATCCTTCTCCAGGGCCTTCCTGTTTTCCTCGCTGTTATAGCCCAGCCAGCGCTTGAAATCGGCCAGCGAGATGTTCTTCTTCTTGCCGATGCGCGCCACCACATCGTCGCCCGCGTGTGAATTCATGATAGAGAGACCTGATATGACAAGTAAAACAGCCACCAAGATTTTCTTCATTTTTTCATCCTCCCGTGAATTGTTGAACCACAACCTGTTTATTTTCTGTAACATACTGAAATTAAAAATAATTTCTTTTACGACACACACCCTGGCAGCCATGATTTTCACCGGCGGCATACGGAAGAACAGCGATACGGCCGGGACGGCGCGAGGGGGGGAAACCGGAAAACATGCAAATAAAGTGTCAGGATTGCCCTGCTGCGACAACATGCCGCAGACAAGGGGCGGCATGCGTGCACATGGCGATGGCCATGGTGAAATAATTCCCGCAGCGGGACAGATTTCCCGGCCTGCCGGTAATCCGGCAAATTCGAGGCCGCCAGGCCGGCTGAGGTCGGCCCTCGTTTCCGCAAGGGAACCGGGCCGCCGCGGTTAGCCAATGCTCCGGAATGGCCGCGCCGAGAACATCCTTGCCCGTCCCAAAATCCCGCGCAGCCGGAAAGCCGTCCTTCCATACAGGACACCTCCCTCTTTCCGCCCCCGGCAACCGCGCAAGGGCAATCATTTCCCGCCATTTATGGCCATGACCAATACCCCCTGCTGCGCCATGGCAAAGACATTGAATGCCGGCCCAGCACAGGGAGCAGCATATTCAAGCTCTGTGCTCCATTGGTATTGATCTTGCGTATGATTTTTTTTGTGATGAAGATTTTCACCGCTGCGTCCAAAAGTTGTTCTGCAAGGTGGAAGGAGAACGATATGTGGTTGATCCTGTTTTTATTCCTTGTGATCGTACCGCTCGAGGCGCGGGCAGAGTATGATACCATTGACGAAATTGCCCAGGCGTACGCCGTGGAAACCTGCGGCGAGTGCCATGACAAAATCCACGGCGAGTGGCTTGCCTCGGCGCACGCCCACTCGGTAGCCAATTCCGTCGGTATCCTGCGGACTTTTATCGAGGAGCGGCTGCAGAACGGCAAGGAGGTTGACCGGAGCCAGTTGATGCGCTGCATGGAGTGCCACGCCCCGCATCTGGCGCATGCCTCCGAATCGCTCATCCGGGAGGTGGTCCGCCTCGTCCTGGCAGCCGCCGGCGGCAGGGATGAAACAGCAAGAGAAGAGGCGAAGCGGTCGCTGGACCGACTGAACATCAACTGCATCGTCTGCCACAACATCGTGGCCATCCTGGAAAAGGACCTGCACGGGCCGCCGGAGCAGGAAGTCTATTACGGTCCGGCCGGCAAAGCCTCGCCGGCCCATGGCACCGAACGGACGACGGCCCTGGGATCATACCTTTTCTGCGGCCAGTGCCATCGCGTCCATACCCCGCCGGATGGGGAGATCATCTTCTGCAGTTCCCTGTACGAGAGTTACCAGGATGCCTACCGGGGCCAGGGCGGCGCGGAGACATGCCAGGATTGTCACATCAGGAAGGGGCAGCGGGGCCATCGCATGCCCGGCGGCAGCGATCCGGACCTCCTGCGGGAAGGCATTGATCTTGCCGTGGAGGCCGTCGGGGTGAAACTTCAGCCGGGCAAATGGGTCCCGACCGCTTTTGTCAATGTCCATCTCACGAATAAGGCGGGACACCGCACCCCGGACGGCTGACTCTGGTCGGCGAAGGTGGTCCTGGAGGCGACCGCCAAGACAGACAACGGCACGCTCATCCCGCTCGGCAGAAGGGAATATCTGGAGATCGGCTATGACCTCGATGGCGCTCAGCGCATGGGTTCCTGGCAGATCAAGGAGATCCTCGATCTCTCGCTCCAGCCGGTCCGCAGGACCGAGGAAAGATTCGTGGCGGAATTGCCGGCAGGGACGAAAAGCGCCGAGGTGGAGGTGCGGGTGACCATGTTTCCATCTCCGAAAAAGGAGATCCTCATCCATGAAGCAAAAAAGACCATTCATTTCGAGATGTAGCGGCTCACCTGGTTTGGATACCCGTTATCACCTCGGTTTCAGGACAAATCCATGACCGCGCGCGCCATCTGGAAAGGCATCATCCGGCTCGGGGATGCTGACGTACCGGTCAAACTGTATGGGGCGGTTGAGGAAAAGACCGTCCACTTCCGGCTGCTGCACGCCGCGGACAACACCCCGGTCAAACAGGAAATGGTCCACCCCGAAACAGGCGACGTGGTGCCGGCCGAGGCGATCCGGCACGGCTACGAGACGGACGACGGCCGCATGGTCATCCTGACGGATGAGGAGTTGCAGAGCCTGGAGCCGGAACCTTCCCGGCAGATCGACATCATCTCCTTCCTGCCCGCAGCGGCCGTTGATCACCGCTGGTATGAGCGGCCCTATTTTCTCGGGCCCGACGAGGACCGGGAATCCTTTGCCGCCCTGGCCGCCGCCCTGGACGGCACCGGCACGGAGGGGCTGGTCCGCTGGGTCATGCGCAACAAGGAGTATTTCGGCGTGCTGCGGCTGCAGGCAGGCCATCCGGTGCTGATCACCCTCCGGCATACGGAAGAAGTGGTGCAGCTGGCGGCCCTGAACATCCCGGCCGGCCGGGAAATCGACCAGCGGGAATTGGCCATGGCCGAGCAGCTTGTCGCGGCCATGGCCGACACCTTTGATCCGGCCCAATACCGGGATGAATACCGGCAGCGGGTCATGGGACTGATTGCCGCCAAAGCCAGCGGCAAGGTCATCCCATTGCGGAAGGCAGCACCGAAAAAAACCACC
>JACQYM010000091.1 GCA_016208225.1 Deltaproteobacteria bacterium
AGGGCATTGCCCCGAGCCACGGCCTTTTTTCCTATCCGGTGCTCATGGCGGCGGATATCCTGCTCTATCAGGCGGATCTGGTACCGGTGGGCAAAGACCAGAAACAGCATCTGGAAGTGGCGCGGGACATTGCCATCAAGTTCAACAATCATTACGGCGAAACCTTTGTGGTGCCCGAACCGGCGATCGCGGATGATGTGGCAACCGTGCCCGGACTCGATGGCCAGAAAATGTCCAAATCCTACGGCAACACCATCGGCATCTTTCTGGACGCGAAAACCCTGAAAAAAAGCGTCATGGCGATCGTTACCGATGCCTCTCCCGTGGAAGCGCCCAAGGACCCGGATAAGTGCAATCTCTATAACATTTTCAAGCTGTTTGCCCCGGCCGACCGGCTGCAAGAGGTGCGCAACCTGTACATTAACGGCGGCGCGGCCTATGGCTATCTGAAACTTGAGCTTGTTGATCTGCTCTGGGAATATTTCCGGCCGGCCCGGGAGAAACGGGAAATGCTGAGCGCTGATCCCGGCTATCTGCGCGCCGTGCTGGCCGGGGGGGCCGAAAAGGCCAGGGAAAAAGCCGCCGGCACCCTTGATCTGGTCCGCGAAAAAGTAGGTCTGAAATACTGATCCCGCCCTGCACCCGCGGGGTGGGAAAATTTTTCCCCCTGCCGCTTTTATGTGTCTGGAAATCCTGCGGCTGAAGATGGCTGCTAGGGTTGTTGTTGAGCGCCGCTTCATCCCGCCCTGCTGTCCGGTGCCTTTCCCTTTTCCCTTCTGTCTCTTGCCTTTTGTCTGCTTTTGCCAACGACTATGTCGGAAAATTGACGGTTCGTTCAGCCAGGGGACAGGTTACCCCTGCCGGTCGCGTCGTCATGGGTGGGAAAAAAATGCCGGGCTGCTGTGCCAGCTGGCTGGTTAATTGTAAAAAATGTTTATTTATCAATGTGTTATTCCGGAAATATCGTGTTTGTCTTTTGCGTGGTCTCCTTTGGCATGAAAATGGCATAACGACCTGTTATCGAATGTCTTCATTGAAAAAGGAGTTAACTACATGAGTGGATCAGTCTCTTTCTCACCAACAGAAAATTTTGAACGGGGCTTCTCTGAGATCGACATGACGAGTCTCATGGCGGAGCTTGACCAGTTCAAGAAAAAAACAGCGAGGCTCGCCCTGCTGAATGAGCTGCATACCCGTCTGGCGGGAACCGTTGATCTGCCGAGCATGATCGAGGCTTTTTCCGTCTGGCTCATGCCGCTGCTGGAGCATGATCTGGTGGCCTATCATAATCCGGACCGGAAACGCAATTACATGTACAGCTCCTGCCATGGGCCGGAGCGGCTGCGTATCTTTCAGCTGGCGGAAAAACTCTTCCAGTCCCGGACGGAAAGGGACGAGCAGGGCGCGTACGGCGAAAATTTCTATGTACAGAACTGGCATATCGGTTCGGTTGATTCCAGCGGATTGGTGCTGGTGCTGCGGGAGGGCAAAATGATCCCGGCGGAAGAGGCGGAGCTGATCAACCAGGCTCTGGGAATTCTGCGGGAACCGCTGCATCGGGCCCTGCATTACGAGGACCTGTTCGCCATCGCGCGGCGGGATATCCTGACCGGGCTGGCCAACAGGCGGGTGTTTGAAGAGCGCATCACCTCCATGATGGATAACAGCAAACGGCATAATCATCCGCTGACCATTGCCTGCATGGATCTGGACCGTTTCAAGCAGATCAACGACAATTTCGGCCATGCGGAAGGGGACCGGGTGCTGAAGAAGGTGGCCGACACCTTTGCCGGCATGGTGCGCAGCAGCGATTTGCTGGTCAGGATGGGCGGGGATGAGTTCTTCCTCGTCCTGCCGGAAACCTGTCTCGATTCTGCCAGGATTCTGGCGGAAAGGCTCTGCAAGGCGATTGATGATCTGGCGATTTACTCGGCGCCGGGCCAGAAGCTCGGGGTGAGCATCGGCCTGAGCCAGTGGCAGCCCCATATGACCAGGGAGGAATGGCTGCAGAATACGGATGAGCTGCTTTACCAGGCCAAGGACAACGGCCGCAGCCGGGTTTGTCTGTGATGCGGTAAGCGTTTTTCCGTTCCATGGTTTCCTGCTGAGGGGAAATGTTTTTCGTTGAAATACGGGGACATTTCCCCTTATTGTTTTTTAAGGCAAGGGGCAGAAGGCAGAAGGCAGAAGGCAGAAGGCAAGAGGCAAAAGGCAAAAGGCAAAAGGCAACTGGGGCGGTTCACGAACCGCCCTTGCCATGCAGACCGTAGGTCGGGTTAGCGGGTGTATCGCGTAACCCGACAAAATAGGACGGCCCGGCCAAATAACCGAACGGCTGGTGCCACGCCGGTTCATGTCGGGTTACGGCGGGGCCGCCTGACCCGCCCTGCCGTGGTGAATAACCGGAGGCAAAGATGGAAAAATTGCGCATCAGGCTGGTCAATAAAATCGACCGGTCCGGTCTTGTCCTGCTGGGAGACCGTTATCAGGTCTCGGCGGACGAGAAGGACCCCCAGGGCATTATCGTCAGAAGCAGCCGGATCGAGACGGACAGGTTCCCCTCCCTGCTGGCCGTGGCCAGGGCCGGGGCGGGTGTCAATAATATAACGGTTGAGCGGGCCACCCAAAGCGGCATCTGCGTGTTCAACACCCCCGGCGCCAATGCCAACGCGGTGGCGGAACTGGTCTTTGTCATGGCGGGCATCGGGGCTCGCAACATTCATCTCGGCATTGAATTCTGCCGGGGCCTTGCTTCCCTGACAGATGAGGAACTCGGCAAAGAGGTGGAGGCCGGGAAATCCGCCTTCCGCGGCTTTGAACTGGCCGGCAAAACCCTGGGGGTGCTGGGCCTCGGGCAGATCGGCGTCAGGGTGGCCAACGGCGGGGCGCGGCGGGAGATGCGCACCCTGGGCTTTGATCCCAACCCCAGCGGGGTGGTGCATGATGCGGACGTTCTGGTCGCGCTCGAATCCGGCAAGCTCGGCTGTTATATCACCGATTTCCCCTCCAGCGCCCTCATCGGCCATCCCCTGGTGATCACCACTCCCCATCTCGGGGCCAGCACCGAGGAATCAGAAGAGCATTGCGCCACCATGGCGGTGCGGGAACTGACGGATTATCTTGAGCATGGCTCGGTCAGCCACAGCGTGAACTTTCCCAATGTCGAATCCATTCCCGGCGACACGGTGCATACCCGGCTCATCATGATCAACCGCGACAAGCCCGGCATGATCGGTTTCGCCTCGCAGACCATCGGTTCCCACGGCATCAATATCGCGAGCTACCTCAACGAGAGCAACGGCACGATCGGCTATAACATCATTGATCTGGAAGATTGCATCTCCGACGAGGTGCTCGGCATCATCGCGGCCCATCCGGATGTGATCCGCACCCGCCGGATCTGTTACCGCTGATTGCGGCATTGTTCCGTAACGGTCGAGGATATCACCAGTTTTTCAAGCTTATCAAGACAGTATGTCTGGTCTTTCAGTAAATCAAAATGCTGGGGTTCAACGGTGATTCCCGAACCGGCGAGGCTGGGAAAGGCGGCGGAGGCATCAGCTTCCATGTCGAAATGTTTTCGGGCGAGAATGGCGAAATCATTGCTGTAGGCCCTGAAAAGCAGGGCTTCGGGGTACCGGGCCTGGAGTTCGCCGGCAAAGTCCTGGAAGAGGCGGTTGCCCTGCTCCCACCCCTGTCGTTTATTGTATTCCACCACATTGGTCAGATGCAGGATATGCAGGCATGGATATTCCTGGAGATTCCGGTTGTTCTGCAGGAATATCCGCAGGTAATCCTCATTGAACAGCCCGGTCAGCTTGTCATTGAAGAAATAAGAAAATCGTTTTTTCTCAATATCCGTGGTCGGTGTCTGGGTTGAAGCAACGGGACTCTTTGTCTCTTTGAGGGCCTTGATGGCCGCGGCGACAACCTCCTGGTGAAACTGGCTGCCGCTGAGGGCTTCCAGTTCGGCCAGGGCCTCCTGGATTTTTTTGCGCGGTTTATAGATACGGTTGGTGGTCATGGCGTCAAAGGCATCGGCAACGGCCAAGATGCAGGAGAGACTGGGGATATCACTGCCCCGCAGTCCGTCGGGATAGCCCTGGCCGTCATAGCGTTCATGGTGGTGGAGAATAATATCGGCCAGCTCGCTGTACATTTCAATGTTGGAAAGCATTTTATGGCCGGCCGAAGCGTGAAGTTTGATCAGGTCATAGTCCAGCCTGTTGAGTTTTCCCGGTTTGAGCAGCACCGAATCCGGGGTGGCTATCTTGCCGATATCATGGAGGATGGCCGCCTTGTAGAGTTTTGCCGTCTCCTTGTCCGGAATCCCCAGCACCCTGGCTATTTTCTGACTATACCTGGCCACCCGTTCGGTATGGCCGGCGGTATAGGTATCCCGCTGCTCGATCATGTCCACAAAGGTGAAGATCGTCTCCTCATAATTGGCCGTGCGCTCGATCATAAGCCGGGCCACCGCCTCGCGGTGGCGAAAGGAGTCGATGGCGAAACCGAGATCCCCGGCAAGCTCTTCAAGCATGGCGATCTCTTCCTGTTCAAATCCTTCCCGCAGCCAGGTGTAGACCGTGAGGGCGCCAAGCGGTTCAGCCGATTGGCCGCTGCGCAGCGGCAGGGCGATGACGGACTGAAACCCCTGCATCTTGAGCTGGTCGCGCCAGGGCGTATGGTCCCGGTCCTGGCGGCTGTCGCTGATCACGGTGGCGTCTTCCCGCAGGCATCGCGCCGTCGTGCTGGGATAAAATGGCGATTCGGGGCTGTTGACGGCATACGGGGGGCCCGCCAGGTATTTTTCGATATCGTCGGAGCTGTAAATCTTGCGGATTTTCTCCTGGTCCAGCAGACCGATCCAGCAGAAGCCGTAGTGTCCGTGCTGGACGAACCGCTCGCATGATTTTTTCAGCAGGACCTCCAGGTTCGGCGAGGTGATCAGCAATTTGTTGATATCGGCCACGGTCTGCAGGATGCCCTTGAGATAGATCTGCTGGTCGAGAAGGGTATTGATCTTTTCCGTCCGTTGCGCCACCTTGCTTTCCAGGGTGACGTTCAGGCTGTCAACTTCAATTTTTTTCCGCCGCAGGATGCGGTTCAAGAGCAGAATATACCAGGCGACGGAGATGATAAGGAAGACCGCCGCGGCCAGGAGGGCGAATTGCCGCCAGTAACGGGCCAGGACGTCGGTGAGGGAGAATGCGCCGTAGTCTTTATAGGGGCCGATCTTGAGGTCGAAAAGACAGTCGTGCACGGGTTGATAATTCAAGGGGATGGTCCAGCCCGCCGATTGACTGGCCAGGGCGGCCGGGTGGTTGCTCTCCATGGTCATTAAGGCGCCGGCAACCAGGCGGGAAAGCCTGTCCGGCGTGGTCCTGATCGCGGCCATGGGCCATTCCGGGTAAAGCGCCGTGCTGAGCAGAAAGGGAAAGCCGTTTTCCGATCGCTGATTAAGGATCTTGAGCTGGTCCAGCCGGACGGCCCCGTTTTCAGCCATTCGTTCCAGGGTATCGCTGCGCGCTGTCCCGGCGTCAACCGTACCCGCCAGAACGGCCTGGACAACGCCCTCATGCGTGCCGGCATAACGCAGGGAGGCAAAGTCGGTGAACGGGTCAATGCCGTTCCGGTAAAACTCCCGCCAGGCCACGATCCAGCCGCCGAAAGAAAGCGAGTCCACGGCCATGAAGGATTTTCCCTTGAGGTCGGTGCAGCTGCCGATGTCCTGGCGGTCGGCTTTCGTGAAGATCACGCCGCCGAAGGTGGTGGTCTGCTGGCCGGGCAGATTCTGGTTGATCAGGGTGGCAATACGGCTGACCCCGTAGAGTTTTTCCAGTTCCACATAAAAAGCGGGGTTGGTCAGGACAAAATCGACCCGGTCCTGTTGGACTGCCTCATGAATTTCTTTAAATCCCAGGGGGACGATGGCGAAACGGTACGCGGGAAGGGCGGCGGAGAGGTAGTCCGCCGTGGCGGTCCATTTTTCCACGGCGATATCCTCGCCGCTTTTGGCCAGGACGCCAATGGATATGGCCTGGGGTTCGGCCCGCAGCAATTGGGTCTGGAACAGGAGAAGCAGCAGGCAGCAGATCGTCCGTAGGGTGCCTTTCAGGAGCATCTCCTTAAGCCTTTCGATGTCGCGAACCTTTCAGCCGTTCATTAAAAAATTCATCATTCATGATATTCCGCCGAAAAGAGGAGAGAGGCTGCTTGGTGAATATGGGAGCTTCGACCATTACCATGAGTCATATATGCGTCATCGGCGTATCTGTGTCAAGATCCATGGACGATATTCAGGGCGTTGGCCGATTGTCAGCAAAGTATTGCCTGTCGGTTGAGCCTCTTGCAAAATGAGAGGTTCATTTTTTTTCCCGTCATGCCGGAGGTTTTTTTATCCGGCATCCAGACTGTTGTTGTCAGGCCGGGAAGTGGATTCCGGCTCAACACCCTGCCGGAATGACGTCATTTCAGGTCACGTGCTGCTACAGGAAGGAGGTTCGCTTCATTTTGCAGATTGGATTGTGAATCCGGCAGCTTGCTGGCGGTAAGCTGATATTTCAAGACCTGACCCTCGTTCTCTACCTCGTTCTACACGGCAGGGAGGCCGTAGTATGACTGGAACCGGAATAACCGTTGATCCCCTGACCAGGGTGGAAGGGCATCTGAAATTTGAGACCAGCATCGAGAATGGGGTGGTTGTCTCCGCCCGGACTTCGGGCATGCTCTTTCGCGGCATTGAAAAGGCCCTCATCGGCTATGATCCCCGGACCGCTCTGCAATTGACCCAGCGGGTCTGCGGCGTCTGTCCGTATGCCCACGCGGAAGCGGCCGCCCTGGCCCTGGAAGACGCCATGGGGATACGTCCCAATGCCAATGGGCAGCTGCTTCGCAACCTCATTGTCGGCGCGTATCAGATCCAGGATTGTCTGTTTCATTTTTACCACTTGAGCGCCCTGGATTTTATCGACGTAACCGCGGTGCTGGATTACCGGGGCGCGGACCCCGGCTTGGCGGCGATGCGGGATTGGGTGCGCAGCGAAACCCGTTCCGAACGGATCTTTCCCGCCGCCCCCTTTCTCCCCCGTTATCAGGCCGATTTCCTGCAGGATAAGGATTGCAACCTGTCCGCGGTGCGCAATTATCTGGAATCCTTTACCGTTATGGCCAGCCTGCACAAAATGGTGACGCTGTTCGGCGGTAAATCCCCCCATCCCGTGGCGATCGAGGCCGGCGGGGTCACCACCCGGCCGACCATCGACAATCTGGCCCACTATCGCACCCTGCTGCATCAGGTCGAGAAGTTCGTCTTTTCCTGCTATCGGGAAGACATCCTGGCCGTGTGCCGGGCTTTTCCGGGCTATTTCAAGGAAGGCCGCGGTTACGGCAATTTGCTCTCCTTTCCCTATTTCCCCGACGCCGCAGGCGAAAACCATTTCTTTGCCGGCGGCGCGACCATTGAGGGCATACACACACCCCTGGACCTGAATGCCATTACGGAAGATCACACCTACAGTTTCTACCAAAACATGCCCGGCGGCGCAATCAAACCCCTGGGGCAAAACCGGCTCGAGCCCCTGGACTGGGAACAGTTCCAGCAGGAAGAACAGCGGGCGGACGGAAAATACAGCTGGAGCCGCGCCCCCCGCTATGGGGGCAAGGTGATGGAAACCGGGGCTGCGGCGCGGGTGGTAAACACCTATCACTCCGGCCGCAATCCGGCCCTGAACCAGCTGGTGGATCAGCTCAACCGGGATATCGGCATCTCTCTGCAAGACTACAATTCCGTTCTGGGCCGCCATTTGAGCCGGTATATCAAGGAGCAGGTCGAGCAGGTCGAGCCGGAAGTTCTCGGTTTCAGGGAAATGGAAGTGCCCCGCAACGCGCGGGGCATCGGCATTACCGAAGCTTCGCGCGGCGCCCTCGGCCACTGGGTGGAAATCGATGCCCATGGCTTGATCAAAAACTATGAAATGGTGATGCCCACCACCTGGAACATGGGACCGCGGGATGCCACCGGGCAACCGGGGGCGGTGGAAAAGATGCTGATCGGCACCCGGATTTCCGACCCGGACAATCCCATGCAACTGGCCCGCATCGTCCGTTCGGTCGATCCCTGTATCGCCTGTTCGGTACACTAAAGCATAACTGCCCAATTCGTTTCCTGGCTTACTACCCTTTCCGGTTACCGCTAAACATGACAATGACCTTGAATAGACGAAAATTTCTGCAAAGAATGTATCAGGTGGTGATCGGCGCCTGCGCCGCGCCGCTGCTCTCCTTTGACGAGCTGCTGGCCGCCGATGCCAACCCCGCGGGCGCCGGCTGGTCCCGGCCCGACCTGGTCTGGCTGCAGGGCGCGTCCTGTTCCGGCTGCTCCACCTCTTTTCTGAATATCGAGCAGATCACCATCCTGGACTTCCTCACCTATTTTACCCGGTTGCTGTACCATCCGAATCTCTCGTCAGCCACCGGGGATCAGGTTCCGCAGATCTTGAACAAACTCGCCGCTTCCGGCAAACCGTACATCCTGGTTATGGAAGGGGCCATCCCCGCGGGGATGCCCCATGCGTGCATGATGGCCGGCCGGCCCATCGGCGAATGGGTACGCTTGCTGGCCGCCAAAGCCTCCCGCTGTATCGCCGCCGGCACCTGCGCCGTGTCGGGGGGCGTGGCGAAGATGACCGGCACCCTCACCGGTGCCGTATCCCTGGATGAGTTTCTCAAGCAGCGGAGCATCAAAACCCCATCGGTCAATCTGCCGGCCTGCCCCATGCACCCAGGGCACCTGGTCTACACCCTGCTGCATTTCATCAAAAGCAAGGGCTTGCCGGAACTGGACGATGCGCGGCGTCCGCGGCGCTTCTTCACCCATTCGGTCCATGAGCGCTGCCCCCGTTACGCCGCCTTTCAGGCCCGGGATTTCGCCCTGCGCATCGGCGAGGAGGGGTGCCTGATGGAATTGGGCTGCCAGGGGCCGGTGACCTACAATGATTGCGTCGCCATCGGCTACAACGGCAACACCAACAACTGCGTCCGGGCCGGTCATCCCTGCATCGGCTGCGCCGGCGAGCTTTTCCCCCGGCCCCTGCTCTATCACACCCACGTTGATCCCGGGATTGCAGCCGGGATCATGTTAAAAAGAACATAATGAGGCCCGAGATGGAAAAACCAAAACCGGGCAACCGGGAGCCCAACCCGGAACGGGTCATCCCGCGCTTTCTCCTGATCGCCTTTTCCTGCCTGCTGCTGATCTCGCTGGTGGCCGGGTTTATCTTTAATTACTACCAGAAGCAGATGATGGATCGCACCATCCGCGAGCAGGGCAGCGGAATCCTCTCCAGTTATGGCTCCAAGACCCGCGATTCCATCGAGAAAGGCCAGCGCAAGACCTTTCAGCTGGTGATGGACAACACCGCCCAGCTGGAAGGGGTAACCGCCACCACCCTCTATCCCCGCGAGGGCTTGATGAACTACCGGTCCGGCGCGGTGACGGTCGGGCTGCCCTTTGTCCATGATCAGGACGGCGGGTTTCGCAACCCCAACCTCGACCTGTACGAAAAAACCAGGGGGATGTTCCTGCGCAAGGACTGGCACCTGACCGGCCGTTTCGATTCCGCCGCCGGCCAGGCCCACCTGGCGGAAGTACAGGGGAAATCCTGCGCCGAATGCCATTACGTCCTGGATGAAAACCTCAGCTTTGACAACCAAAACCGGGCCGAGGTGCTTGACGCCCGCGTCGCTCACTTTTATGAGCGGATCCCGGTGGAGGACAAATGCACCGTCTGCCATACCTACTGGCAGATCGGGGAGACCGCCGGGGTGCTGGGGGTTACCATCGATAAAGCCGCCTTTCTGCAGCGCACCAGGGAGAGCACCCGGCAGCTCGTCTACATTCTGCTGTCCATTGCCACCGTGGTGCTGGGGGTCACCTATCTTGTCGCCGCCATGTACCGGCGCATTCTCATCACCCGCCGCCAGCTGGCCGACAAGAGCGACCGTCTGGCCGGCCTGCTCAACAACTCGGGCCAGGGCTTTCTTTCCTTCGGCCCGGACCTGGCGATCGAACCGGAATACAGCCGGGAATGCGTGACCTTTTTCGGCGAAGAGGTGGCCGGCAAATCCGTCGCCGCCCTGCTCTTTTCCGAAGATGAGGAGGAACGGGGCTTGGTATTTGATGAAGATATCCACCTTCTGGAAGAAGAGGACGACTACATAGATGAGGATCAAACCGCTCAGGCTGAGAACGAATACCTTCAGATATTCGCGGATGGGATGAATTCCAGCGGGACATCCTGCTCTCGCTGATGCCCAAAGAGCTGCAGCTCAACAATCGATATCTGGACATCGCCTACCGATTGCCGGACGCGGCGCGGCTGATGCTGATCATCACCGATATCACCGAACAGCGCCGCCTGGAGGCCCGGGTGGCGGAAGAGCAGACCCGCCTGCGCTTCATCGTGGCCGCGGCCACCGAATCGGCCGATTTGTTCGAGGTGCTTGACGATTACCAAAACTTTAGCGAAAACACCCTGCCCCGGTTGCTGGCCGCCCCGGATGAGCAACTGGCCGCCGGTCTGGCTGAAATTTATCGCCAGGTGCACACCTTCAAGGGGCTTTTCGGGCAACTGGAGTTCATTCATCTGCCGCGCCGCCTCCATCAATACGAATCCGCCCTCAACCGGCTGCGCCGCGACCTGGCCAGGCAACAACCGGATCGGGCCCTGCTCGAAAAAGAGCAGGAGCTGGCCGATCAGGCCTTGCAGCAGGAACTGGCCGTGCTCCGGGAGACCCTGGGCGAGTCCTTCTTTGCCCGGCGGGGCCATCTCTCCCTGACTGCCGAGCAGACGGAGATGCTGGAGCATCTGGCCGACCGGCTGTTGCAGAGCAAGGGGCCGGCCCTGGATTCCGAAGAGACCATGGAGATGCTGCGCCGCATCAAGCGCCTGCGCTATGTCGCCTTCGGCGAGCTGCTGTCGGGACATGCCAAAACGGCGGTGCGGCTGGCCGAGCGGCTGGAAAAGGAGCTGGCCCCCGTCGAGGTGGAGGACGACGGCGTGCGGGTCGCCCCGGAGATTTACAGCCCCTTTACCAAATCGCTGATCCATCTGTTCCGCAACGCGGTGGATCACGGTATCGAGGGCCCGGAGGAACGGCTGGAACAGGACAAGGAGGAAGAGGGCCATCTCCGCTGCCGCATTTTTCTTGAGGATGGCCGGATCATTGTCGAGATCAACGACGACGGCCGCGGCCTTGATATCGAGGCAATCCGGCGCAAGGCAATCGACGCGCGTCTTTTCACCCCGGAACAGGCCGCGGGTCTGGATGAGGCCGCGCTGCGGCTGCTGATCTTTGTAGATGAGTTTTCCACCAAGGAGGAAGTAAGCGAACTGTCGGGCCGCGGCGTTGGACTGGCGGCGGTCCGCATGGAAACGGAAAGGCTGGGCGGAAAAATTGAGGTGGACTCGACCCTCGGGCAGGGGACCAGTTTCAGATTTATCCTTCCTTATCTTGAATCATTACCGCAACAGCAACAACATGCGACCATGGAGAAAAAACAATGAGCAATACCGAGGATGACAGACACAGCCGGTTGGTTCAGGCCATCGGCGACCGAACCGTGAGCTACCTGAGAGATGAGTTGCAGATCCCGGTGCGGGGAACAACGGTGCACATGCGGGATGTCAAACGCATGCAATTGCTGCATCTGACCTCGATTCTGTCGGTGGAGGCGGACATCCGCATGCTCATCGCCTTCAGTTTTGACCGGGAGATGACGGACCGGGTTTTTGTTGCCAGCACCGAGGGGCTGGAGATCGCTGAGGATGAAGAGGACATGATGCGGGAGGAAACCGTCGCCGAATTGATTAATATTATTGTCGGCAACGCCATGGCCGACCTGGCGTCCACGGGCACTATCATCCCCATCTCCCCGCCCATTATTATCAGCGAAGCCAAAAATATTACCCGCAACAAGGGGGCGACGTTTTACTCGTTGGATATCGTTACCGATAGCGGTATGTTGAGCATTCATTTCATCGGCCCCAAGGAACTTTTTGATTTGAATCTCAATTATGTGGAGAAAATGTAATGAGCAAACTGAACATGATGGTGGTGGACGATTCGGCCCTGACCGCAAAACGGCTGGTGACAATGCTTGAACAGCTTGGCCACGAGGTCGGCAAAATCTGCAAGACCGGCCTGGAGGCGGTCGAGACCATCGAATATCTGACCAATAAAGGCCACGCCATACCTGATCTTATCACCATGGATATTACCATGCCGGACATGGATGGCATTTGTGCGACCCGCAAGATTCTTGCCTTGCAAAAACAGGCCCTGATTATCATGGTGACCTCCCACGGCCAGGAGCAGATGGTGATCGAAGCCGTCGGGGCCGGGGCCAAGGGATATGTGCTCAAGCCGATCAAGCCGGAGAAGTTGCGGGACAGCATCAATAGCGTGATGAGCCGTTATGGCAAGAACTGAGGGACCGAGTCGTGGATCCGGCCGCTTGCCGGCGGGTAATCGTATATTTCAAGACCTGAACCGCGGCCTTTCCTATGCCGCGAACATTTCAGCCAAGACCGACAATACATCGGCTTTTGTTTTTGGGTCAATTTCTCCGAGTTTGTGAACTAACCTCGATTTATCAATGGTTCTGATCTGGTCAAGAACCACCTGCCCTTGCCTGCCATTGAAAGAGCAATTTACCCTCGTGGGGTAGTCTCTGCCCTTGGTTGTCATGGGAGCCACGATCACAGTAGCGATGTGGCGGTTCATTTCGTCTGGCGAAATAACGAGACCCGGCCGAGTCTTACGAATTTCACTCCCAATCGTAGGATCGAGGCTGACCAAATAAACCTCAAAACGTTTGACTACCATTGCCATTCATCCTCATCCCAGGTGGTTTGGCAGGCAATTTCACCGTCAATGAGGCTGTCATCTTTTTCTTCAGCCATGCATTTGAACTTTTCTTCCCATCCCTGCCGAGGAAATGATGCCGAGCGAATGATTAACTTTTCGTTCTCAACTTCAAGCTCAACATCCGGTCCTAAATGGCACTGTTCGATAATCACCTTCGGGATTCTGATACCCTGTGAATTTCCGATACGAACGATACTTGTACGCATATGCTCCTCCTTTGTTGATATGCATACATTGTAATTACGTAGGGGGAATGTTTCAAGCAAATTCGTAATGGGCAACATGTGCCCCGATGCTTCCGTGGTGCGGTCTGGAGGAAAACCCCGCCTGCATTACAAGGTATCGGGAGGTAGATTAGCGGGCGGGAATCATTGATATACCATTTACCAAGTCTCGAACCGTCCGTCATTCCGGCATGTTTTTAGCCGGAATCCACATCGCAGCCGCATTTGGCGAAAAACTTATATTTCAAGACCCGACTCCGTCTGCTGCGAAAAGCTTATATTTCATGACCTGACCCTTGCTCCATGACCCCCGTCTGTTTACTACGCCGTGGAGTCAGTTCTTTTGGTTCTTGCCTTATTCGCAGATTTCGGGAGCTTTTTAAGCTGAAGAACCAAGCGAAGCGCCTCATTTACTACCTCGTCTGTGGGAAAAGCCTCGGCAACATCCTGGTCCAATAAAACCAAATTGGTACCTTCGCTGAAACGGTCTGCATATTTGCCTTGGACACCGCCCTTGAGCAGTTCTCGAAGATCGTATTCTGCCCGAAGTTCGTCAGCTTTTTCGTCTCTGGATTTCCTCTTCATATGCCTCTCGCTCTGCACGGGTAAGGATTCGTGCACTGATTATGCGGATTCGATCTCCCCGGTCAGTGTGGGCCACCATCAAGAGCTGACCGGCTGCGGAGAATCCGAAGGTGATGAACCGGTCTTCCTCTTTGGAATGATCCGGATCGTATGTGGTGATGCTTAATGGGTGCTTGAAAACACTAACCGCCTCTTTAAAAGCAATACCGTGCTTTCGCCGGTTCACTTTTTCCTTATTGGGATCCCATTCAAATTGTATCATGATTTAATTGTTCCAGAAAATGGCATTATCAACCCTTTCTCTTCTTATTTGTTTTAAAAAGCGAGGCTTCAGCCATTAGCTGGCTGTCTACCGGCAACACCCGGAAAAGACTGGCGGGGTATAGGCGTCCCTTCTTAAAACTTATATTTCAAGACCTGACCCCCTTGGTGTATTCTCGGCTCGGTAGCCTCTGGGAACCGCCTGGTGCGGACCCGCATGCCAGGTGGTGTGGGGGCTGGGGGAGAAAATCCCCCGGCTACCCGATTGGGAAATTTTTCTTGATTTCAAATACTTTTGTCCTAATATCTTTTGATATTTAGAGCTTCAGGCCAAAGGTATTTTTCAAAGTATTTGATAGCCAAATTTCTTCCCACGCGTCTTTATTGAATTTTCTGTTTTGTACGTCTGGATGGATTACTTCAAATATATCTGATTGTTCAGGAATGAATTTTTTTATAGCTTTTGCTTGGCCACAAAGAATGCAAGCCTTTGATTTTTCGATGATAGGTTTGTTTACAATAGTTGCCATTTCGATGTAACAAAGGTATTTCTTGGGTATCTTTTTCGAATCTAAAAAGTGATATGAAGCATTAAGGAATGCAATACCTTCAGTAGCCAGTGTTTCAAATAACTCGATTGGAGTAGAATATTTTTCCTTTACTGCAACTAAATCGACCCCAAGTGATGACAAAACGTGATACCCGGAACAGTTATCTTTTAATAACTCAGACCATGACTCTTTGCAGAATGGAATGCCTAGAGGTGAGGAAGGATATGGATCTCTCCCAACAATTGTTAAAAAAAAGTATTGTTTTTTTACAAGACGATTTTTGTAGGTTTCTGGAAGTGGGTGATATGAAATCATCAAGTTATTTACACAAAATACTAATTTATGACTGATACATGTTGTCCTTTTCGTGAACAATTAACTGTAAAGTCTTTTTCAGTCAAGGTTTTTCAAATCTTCCCAAGGAATTGTTTTCAGATAGATAAGGTTACCTTCAGCAGTCATGGCAAAAGGCTTAAATCCTACATATCCACCTCGATCATTTTTAGTGTTTAATTCCCCGCATATTTCCTTGCCACCATCAACTAATTTCACTTTTCTGAACTGTGTTGATGTAGGGTCGTTAAACTTATCGCGTACCTTTGTTTGAAAAACCTCAATCTTTGTATCTTCTTCCGCTTTGGCTTTAAGCTCAGCTTCCTTAACTTTTGACATAGTCATCGCGATCATTTTATTTTCTTTTTCAATGGCTGTACGCTTTTTTTCCTCTTCAGAAGGGCCGCAACTTGCTATGGCTACGGTAAAAAAAATAATTGCAGCTAAAGATATACAAAATTTCATTCTTAGGGCTCCTAAATATTTTTTATTGAGTTTCTGCTTCCTAATAAAAAGCAGGTTGATCCGAACTGATAAGTACGGCATGGAATGCGACCAACAAGTGATTATACAGATCTGTATATCATCCCGAATTCAAGGATGCTCTGCTTGTTCTTCACGGTCTGCAAACACGGCCAGTTGAACTACACATGAAACTTATCTTCCGAATACTCCAATATTTTTTCCTTGACAAGCCAATTTTAAAAGAATTATCACTTTTCTGTATATCATGCAATATGGAGAAATAACCAGCTGCTGGAGAACTTCGCATGCTCCCTATCCCAACCGCATTACAGGCAAATTTCGAGGCGCATCTGCGGGCCGGAAAAATCCCGAAGACCGCGCATGCGCATTATAAAAAATGGCTGCGGGCCTACCTGGATTTTTGCCGGAAACACCATGTGGCGCCGCCCCAGCGCGAGAGTCTGGCGCTCTTTCTGCAAAAAATGCAGGAGAAGAAACAGCGGGAACGGCAACAGCAGCAGGCAACCCATGCGGTGTCGCTCTATTACGAGCTGCTGCAAACCCAGGAGGGGCATCATATCCTTTCTCCGCCTCGGGTAAAGCCGCGCCTGCGGAGAGTCGAGCAGGACCGGGTCAGCCAGCCGGAAACTCTTCTGCCGTCGCCTCCTCCGGCGGTTGCCGCCGCCGGCAAGCCGGGGCCGCTGACCGGTACGGCCTGGGAGGCGGAATATGCAGGACTTGCGGAAGAAATCCGGGGCCGGAACTATTCTTCGAAAACCTTGAAAGCGTACCGGCAGTGGCTGCGCCACTTCCAGGCGTTTACCCGCGGCAAGTCGCCGGCATCGCTCACCGCGGCCGATGTCAGGGCATTTCTGACCTGGCTGGCGGGAAAGAAGGAGGTGTCGGCCTCGACCCGCAACCAGGCCTGCAATGCCCTGCTCTTTTTTTACCGGCACGTGCTGCACCGGGAATTCGGCCAGGGCGAGGGGGTGGTCAGGGCGAAGCGCGGACCGAATATCCCGGCAGTGCTGTCCCGTAAAGAAATCAAGGCCATCCTGTCGCACCTGGCCCCGCCCTATGACCTGGTGGTGAAGCTGCTGTATGGCTGCGGGCTGCGGTTGTCCGAATGTCTCAACCTGCGGGTGCAATGTCTGGACTTTGCCGCCAAGGTAATCACCGTGCATGACGCTAAGGGGGAAAAAGCGCGGAAGGTGCCGCTGCCCGAGGCGATCCTGCCGGAACTCCTGGCCCGTGTCGAAAGTTTGAAAGGTCTGCACCAGCGCGATCTGACTCGAAAATATGCCGGGGTGTTTCTGATGGACGCGGTGGAGCAGCAATCTCCGGACGCGGCCAGGGAATTTGCCCGGCAATGGCTTTTCCCGGCCATTGATCTCACCCGTGTCCCGGAGACCGGGGAATACCGGCGGTATCATCTGCATGAAACCCAGGTACAGAAGGCGATCAGGGAGGCGGTCGGCAAGGCCCGTTTCGGTCGGCGGGCCACAGCGCAAACCTTTCGCCACAGTTTTGCCAGCCATCTGCTTCAGGCCAATTTCGACATCCGGACCATTCAGGAGCTGCTGGGGCATCGGGACATCAAGACTACCAGGATTTACACCCGGACAGTGCAGAAGGTCGCTCGCAAGGAGGCCAGAAGCCCGCTCGATCTGTGATGGCGGGGGACGGGGAAAGCCCTGGATTCCGGGTCGCGCTGCGCTTGCCCGGAATGACGGCGGGGGTAGGGGCCGTGACGAAATCGGCCGGGACGTAGGAGCGGGCCATGCCCGCGACCTCAGGCATTGCGGATATCTCAATCGCGGGCAAGGCCCGCTCCTACGACACGAGACTTTCATTGTTCGTTGTTCCCGCTTGCGGGGATGGCGGTTAGCCGGAATGCATATCCTCTGCTAGATGCCAGCTGGAAACATCCCCGTCAAGCGGGGACTGAACAGAGCCCCCGTCAAGCGGGGACTGAACAGAGCC
>JACQYM010000092.1 GCA_016208225.1 Deltaproteobacteria bacterium
AGGCCGATGATCCGGCAGCCATGAACCGGCCCCTGGCGCCGCACTTCCCAGCCGACCTGGCCGTTGCTGCCGGTGAGCAGAATGTTCATGGATCAGGCGCTGTAACGGGGCAGATGTGCCGGGGCAATATCTTGCAGCGAGGGAAAGCGCCGGTCTTTTTCCGAGAGCAGGTGGTCACCCCCCGGCCAGCGGATGGCCAGGGCAGGATCGGCATGGTTGATGCCGCCTTCGCAATCAGGAAAATAATAATCGCTGCACTTATAGACAAAGGAGGCGGTCTCGCTCAGCACGACAAAGCCGTGGGCAAATCCCGCCGGAATAAAGATCTGCCGTTTATTGTCCGCCGACAGTTCCGCCCCCGCCCACCTGCCGAAGGTGGGCGAGCCGAGGCGGATATCGACCGCCACGTCATAGACGGCGCCGTGGACCACCTGGATCAGTTTCGCCTGGCCGTGGGGGTGCTGGTAGTGCAGGCCGCGCAAGGTATTTTTGGTGGAAAAGGAGAGGTTGTCCTGGACAAAATCCACGGGAATACCTGCTTTTTCATAGCGCTTTCTCTGGAATGTTTCCATGAAAAATCCACGGGAATCCTCAAATACCAAGGGTTCCAGGAGAATCACGCCGGTGAGTTCCGTTTCAATCACGTTCATAGAGATCCTGCTGCAGCAGTTTCATCAGATACTGGCCATAATTGTTTTTCATCAGGGGGGCGGCCAGTTTCTCCAGCTGCGTATTGTCAATGTACTTCATGAAATAGGCGATTTCTTCGATGCAGGCCACCTTCAGGCCCTGGCGTTTTTCAATGACCTCGATGAAGCGGGAGGACTGGAGCAGGGAATCATGGGTGCCGGTGTCAAGCCAGGCAATACCGCGGCCCAGTTTTTCCACATGCAGCTCGCCGAGTTCCAGGTAGGTGCGGTTGATGTCGGTGATTTCCAGTTCGCCACGAGCAGAAGGTCTGATCCGCGCCGCAATATCAGCCACCCGGCAATCATAAAAATAGAGGCCGGTGACCGCGTAATTCGATTTGGGCACAGCCGGTTTCTCTTCTATATCAATGACCTTTCCTTCCCTGCCGAAGGTGATGACGCCGTAGCGCTGCGGATCGCTCACCTGATAGCCGAAGATCGTCGCCCCGTGGGTCCGGGCCGCGGCTTTGTGCAGTTTCTCCGGCAGGCCATGGCCATAGAAAAGGATGTCGCCGAGGATCATGCAGACATTGTCGCCGGCGATAAAGCTGCGTCCGAGCAGAAAGGCCCGGGCAAGCCCCTCGGGCCGCGGCTGTTCCACATAGGAAAAGCTGAGCCCCCATTGCGCCCCGTCCCCCAGGAGCTCCTGGAAGCGAGGCAGATCCATGGGGGTTGAAATAATGAGGATATCCCTGATGCCAGCCAGCATGAGCACGGACAGGGGATAATAGATCATCGGCTTGTCATAGACCGGCAGCAGCTGTTTGCTGACCACCTGGGTGATCGGATAGAGCCGGGTACCAGAGCCGCCGGCCAGAATGATGCCTTTCATGTTATCTCTTGTCGTAGTTGAGTTCCAGCCATTGGCGATAGGTGCCGGAACGGACCGAGTCGACCCATGCCATGTTGGCCAGATACCAGTCAACCGTGTTGCGCAGGGCTTCGGCAAAGGAGTATTGCGGCTGCCAGTCGAGCTCTTCTTTTATTTTCGCGGCATCAATGGCGTACCGGAAGTCATGGCCGGGCCGGTCGGTGACAAAGGCGATGAGCGATTCCGAGGCACCGGCGGTTCTTCCCAGTTTTTTGTCCATGATTTTACACAGCTGGCGGACAATGTCAATGTTTGACTGTTCCGTGCCGCCGCCGATATTGTATGTCTGGCCGGCCGTGCCTTTTTCAAAGACGCGCAGCAGGGCGCTGCAGTGGTCGAGGACATAGAGCCAGTCGCGGATATTTTCCCCGTTGCCGTAAACCGGCAGGGGTTTTTCAGCCAGGATATTGCAGATCATGAGCGGGATCAGTTTTTCCGGAAACTGATATGGGCCGAAATTGTTGGAACAGTTGGTGA
Organism: Deltaproteobacteria bacterium; assembly: GCA_016208225.1. Classification (GTDB taxonomy): domain Bacteria; phylum Desulfobacterota; class Desulfobulbia; order Desulfobulbales; family SURF-16; genus SURF-16. The sequence continues at coordinate 2,038 of JACQYM010000092.1, forward strand.
TGACAAAGGGCAGGTCGTAGGTTCTGCCGTAGGCCCGGACAAAGTGATCGGACGCCGCCTTGGATGCGGAGTAAGGACTGGAAGGATCATAGGGACTCTGTTCGGTGAACGCCCCGGTCAGTCCCAGGCTGCCGTATACCTCATCGGTGGAAACGTGGTGGAAGCGGAAATCCGCGGGCCTGCCCCGTTCCTGCCAGGCATCAAGGCTCGCCTGCAGCAGGGTGCAGGTGCCGCCCACGTTGGTGTCGACAAAGACCTGCGGCCCCCGGATGGAACGGTCCACGTGGGATTCGGCGGCAAAATGGATGACCCCGGCAAAGGCGTGTTGCTGAAAGAGGCGCGCCAGCAGATCCGTGTTGCGGATATCGCCGTGTACAAAGGTGTGGCGGCTGCGGTGTTCGACGGGCAGGGTGGCGAGACTGATCAGGTTGCCGGCATAGGTGAGGAGGTCGAGATTGACAATCTGCCAGTTGGGGCGGTTTTTGAGAGCAAAGTGGATGAAGTTGGCGCCGATGAAGCCGGCGCCGCCAGTCACCAGAATGGTTTCCGTATTGATCATGGTAGTTTTTCAGAGATGATGAGCGCTATTGCGGGCTGCATTATAATAAACGTTAACCAGTCGGGCACGATACCCGCTGCGACATCCTCACATCGTAAGCGGCGCAAGGGGCCGCAACGAAATAATCAGAAATGCGCGAGCTGTTTCGTCATGGCTCCTAACTATACAATATGTTGCTTAAACCGTCCATGAAGAGTAAGATATTAGATTTATTTCTTCCCGGCTTACGGTAAATAACAGCGTCTTCTGACGCAATAATACCCCGCTATAATTTTTTACGGTCTGTGATGGAAAGGTTATTTCCAGGCAGACCCGCAGTGTGTGCATGGCAAAAATATCCCTCGCAAACTTATTTGACCAGAAAATAATCGGACTCGTCCGGCCTTATTACGGCAGGGTGCTGGCCGCGCTCCTGTTCAGCCTGGTCTCGTCCGGAGCCAGCGGCGCCATTGCCTGGCTGGTGAAACCGGTCATTGACTCCATTTTTGTTGAAAAGAAATTTTCGATGCTGCTCTGGCTGCCCCTGGTGGTCATGCTCCTCTATGCCCTGCGGGGCACCTGCGAAATGGTCTACAGTTATATGATGCGCTCGGCCGGTATCAAGCTGGTCCGGGATCTGCGCATCCGGCTGTATGAGCATCTGCTTCACCTGCCCATTTCCTCCCTGGGCAAGGAATCATCCGGCAAGATGATCTCCCGCATTCTCACCGACACCGCCATGGCCCAGGGGCTGGTGAGCGACACCCTGCTCACCGTCTTCAAGGAGGTGCCCACCATTGTTGTCCTGCTGGCCGTGGCCTTTTACCGGCGGTGGGACATCACCCTGCTGGCCCTGGTCGGTCTGCCGCGCATTGTCGCCGCGGCCAACAAGGTGGCGCGCAAGGTGAAGACCAAGCGCAGCATGGCCCAGCAGACCGTGGCCTCCCTGACCCACTTCATCAGTGAAGCCTCGACGGGCGCCAAGGTGGTGAAAATTTCCGTCAATGAGGAGGGTCAGGCGGCCAGTTTTCGCAAGACGAGCCAGACCAACTACAGCCAGGAAACCAATATTATCCGCTACAAGGAACTGGCCAAACTGATTGTTGACATCTCCACCGGCATCGGCGTGGCCATAGTCATCTGGTATGGGGGCAACCTGGTGGCAACTGGGGTCATCACCAGCGGTGATCTTTTTTCCTCCCTCGGCGCGGTGGTGATGATATTTAATCCCGTCAAACAGATCGGCCGCTCCTATGCGGTTTTCCATGAGATCATGGCGGCCACCGACCGCATCTGGTGGCTGGTGGAGATGGAAAAGGAGCAGAGCGGCAATATTCCGCTGCCCGCCTTTGCAAGAGAAATCCGTTATGATCATGTTTCCCACCGCTATCGCCAGGATGGCGAACCGGTTCTGCAGGACATTGATCTGACCATCCGGCGGGGCGAGGTGGTGGCCATTGTCGGACCGAGCGGGGCCGGCAAGACGACGTTTATCGATCTGCTGCCCCGCTATTATGATCCCTTCGAGGGGGCGCTTCTCATTGACGGCCATGATCTGCGCAATGTCCGGCTCAAGGACCTGCGCCGCCTGATCGGCCTGGTAAGCCAGGATGTGGTGCTCTTTAATGATACGATCAGGGCCAATATCGCCTTCGGCGCCCCCGATGCCACGGACAGTGAAATCGAAACGGCGGCGCGGCTCGCCTTTGCCCATGATTTTATTGTGGAACTGCCCGACGGCTATGATACCATGCTGGGTGAACGGGGGCTTAATCTTTCCGGGGGGCAGCGGCAGCGAGTTGCCATTGCCAGGGCCATTTTGAAAAATCCCCCGGTGCTCATCCTTGATGAGGCAACCTCGGCCCTTGATGCCGTGTCCGAGTCGCTGGTGCAGAAGGCGCTGGAAAGATTGATGCATGACCGGACCACCATTGTCGTGGCCCACCGTCTTTCCACCATCCGCAATGCGGACCGCATTCTCGTCATGGAGCACGGCCGCATCATTTCCCAGGGCAGCCATGAAGAGCTGCTCGAAAAATCGGATATTTATAAAGAACTCTATTTCTCGTACAGTGAAAAATAGGGCGGCCCTGGCGAAGGGCGGGCGGGAACATGGGAATGACGGGGACGGACGGAAAAATCACCATCCTGCATGTATGGAGCGGTTTCAAGGGAGACTATCCTCTATTCACCCAGGTGGTCCGGGGCCTCGGGGATGGATACCGCCATATCGTCTGCTATCTTGCCGGACCGCCGGCGGCCGGGGAAACCCTTGCCAGGGACGGCTATGATGTCAGATGGCTGCCCTTTACCAAGGATGATCTGCGGGGATTCAGGTATCAGGTGGTCCGGGCGCTTGACCGCATCATCAAGGCGGAGGGAGTGCATATCATGCATGCCCAGCGGCATAAGGCGGCTTTCTATGCCACCCTGGCGGCCCGGAAAAACAGCGAGGTGCGTCTCGTCACCTCCGTGCACGGCCTGAACCGCTCCCGCTCTTTCCTGCGTAAACTGGGCAACCGGCTGCTCTGGCCCAGGATCAACAGGATTATTGCTGTTTCCGGGGCGGTGAAGAGTGATATCCTGCTGACCAATCCCTGGTTGCCGGCGGACCGGGTTGAAGTTGTGCATAACGGCATTGATCTGGCAAGGTTCGGCCGCAGGGACCTGGACAAAAGGGAATGCCGCGTCTTTCTCGGGCTGCCGGAACACGGCTGGCTGTGGGGCGCGGTGGGCAGACTGGCGCCGGTGAAGGGCCATGATGTGCTGCTGAAGGCATGGGCGGCAAGCGGCATCGGCGGCCTGGGCGGCCATCTGGTGATTGCCGGCGAGGGCAAGCTGCGTGAGGAGCTGATGGCTCTGGCGCAGGCATCGGGGATTGGCGGCGAAATCACGCTGCCGGGGCATGTCACGGATATTCCGAAGTTTCTGGCCGCTCTGGACGGTTTTATCATGCCGTCCAGGCATGAGGGATTCCCCCTGGCCATCCTGGAGGCCCTGGCCGCCGGGCTGCCGGTTGTGGCCAGCGGAGTAGGCGGCATTCCGGAGATTCTGACAACCCTGGCGGAGCGGGGATACAGCTTTCTCGTGCCGCCGGAAAACAAGCAATTGCTGGGCGAGGCCATGGCCCAGGTGATGCAGTGGCCGGCAGCCCGGCGGGAGCAGGCGGCTGCAGCTATCAGAGCGCAGGCGCAGCAGTTTGACGGCAACCGCATGATTGCCCGGCTGGATGCCGTGTACCGGGGACTGGTTATTTAAAATTTCTCCAGCTGGAATATTTACCACCAAGAGCACACAGGAGGGGCGGTTCGCGAACACCGACAATAATAATATTTTCTCTGTGATCTCTGTGTGCTCTGTGGTTATGTTAAAAACAGACTTTTACGGCTTCATCCAATTTCACCCCTTAATAAAACAGCGTACTTAAATCGGCATGCTCGTTTCGATCATCATCCCATCGTACAACCACCGGCACTATGTTGCCCAGGCCATTACCAGCGTCCTTGACCAGACGTGGCCGCAGGTGGATCTCATCGTCATTGACGACGCCTCCACAGATGGGAGCGGCCAGGTCATCAGCACCATTCTTGCCGAAAGAGGGGGATTTCGTTTTATCCAGCGCGAGAAGAATAGAGGGTTGATCAGCTCCCTGAATGAGGGGCTTGCCATGGCGAAAGGTGATTATTTCTGCGAGTTGGCCTCCGATGATTTCCTGCCCCCGGACAGTATCGCCGACAGGGTGCGCTTTCTTGCCTCCCATGAGGACCATGTCGCCCTTTTTGCCGACGCTTTTCTGGTGGAAGGGGAGACCGAAACCGACCGCCGGGTGCTGGATGAAAAACGCCGCTCCCTGCACCGGCAACCCGATCCTCTGCCCCTGATACTGCAGGGCGTGCAGCCGATCTTCGCCACCGGCCTGTTCAGGACGGATGTTCTCAGGAAAATCGGCGGTTTCGATCCCCGGTACCGCTGTTATGAAGATCTGGAGATGCCGGTGCTGCTCTGTCTGGCCGGCAAGGTGGGTTTTCTGGACACGCCCGTTCTCTGCCGGCGGGAACATGGCGCCAACGTCTCTTCCACCACGGCCGCGATCAGAACAGACAAGATTCTCTGCTATGAAAAACTCCTGCGGCATCCAGACCTGGCCTCTTACCGGCCCCTGATCCGTTACCGGTTGCGCCGTTCCTATCTGGCCCTCGGCCGGCATCTGAGCGGCAACGGCGGCGGTAATACTTATGAGCGGCGGATATTGCGGAACGGCTGGCCTTATGTCTGGCAGGATCTCCGGCTGCTCTGGCACTTTCTGAAATGGGGGCGGAACGATATACGATGATCCGTTTGCCGGACAGAATATCATCGGACTGGACCGGCTGGCTGGTTGTCCTTTTCCTGGCCAATCTGCTGATCAAGGCCCTGCCGTTGTTCAGGGGGATCATGATTCACCCTGATGCCCCGGTCTATTTATGGGCTGCCCAGTCACTGGAGCAGGGGAACATCCCGGAGGCGATCAAGGCCTATCCCATGCTTTTCTATCCGCTTCTCGTGATGGGTGTCCATAAGCTGGGCCTTGACTGGCTTGCCGCGGGTCGCGCCGTTTCCGTGGCTGCCTCCTGTCTTGCCCTGCTGCCCTTCTGGGGCCTGGCGAGAAGGTTTTCACCGGGCTGGCCCTGTCTGGTTATCTGCCTGGTATTCATCCTGCTGCCGGAATATAATAACATCGCCTTTGCCGCCATCCGCGATCCCCTCTACATCTGTCTGGCGCTCTTCGCCGTTTATGCCGCCGTCCGTTTCGCCGAAGCGCGGGAGCTGCAATGGTTGGCGATCGTGCTGGTTGCCGCCGTCTCACTGCCCCTGCTCCGGGTGGAGGGCATTGTCCTGTCACTGGTGATATGTGTCTGGTGTATTATATCCCTTGTCCGCGGTTTCACGGTCGCTGGCAGGCTGTGGGCCTTGGCCGCCATGGCCGGCTTCTTGACGCTTCTTTTTTTATTCTTCAGTCTCTCCGCTACGGGCCGTAATCTGCTCAGATTGGATGAGGCGCTTTTCATCTTGCAGAAACTGCGGACAACGCCGCCGGCGGTGACCTTTTATCTCACCAAGCTCGATGAACTGGCGCGCAACAATGTGGCATCGGGTTATGGCAACAACTTCTGGCAGGTCATAGAGCGCAACTGGCCGTGGATTTACGGCATCGGCATGCTGCGCATGCTGGAAAATAATCTGAGTTGGCTTTTTCTCCTGCTCGGGCTTTTCGGGGTAAAAGCGGTGACGCGGATTGCAGGCAGCGGATTTCTGCTGCCTGCGGTTTTTGCCGCCAATATCCTGGTGATTTTGGCCAACTATCTCTATTCCGGCGCCATGGAAGGACGCATCATGCTTTTCCCGGCTGTTCTCTGGCTGTTCTTTGCCGGGGCTGCCCTGCCCGTTGTTGTCGGTTATCTGGCGGCGAAAAGCGGTATCGGTCCGGCAAGGATAAAATATGCCCTCATCATGCCGTTTGGCCTGCTGCTGACGCTGCCGTTCGCCTATAAGACTGTTTCCATGGACTTTAATATTCATATTCCTGTTCTCCGGGAGGCATGTCTGTGGGCGCGCGATCAGGTTCTGCATCATGACAAAGACTGGAGAGTCATGGTCAATATGAGAACCATGGCCTGGTTTCTCGAAAGAAGGGATGCCGAGCAGATCGCTCCGGATAATAAACGAATGGTTTTGACCCTTTTGGACCCGGACAAAAAACCTGAAAAATCAACCATGATCGTCCTGCTGTTGAGCAGACGGAACAAGGAAGATATGGTGCTCATGGAAAATCTGGTTGAATTGCAGCCAGTATTCTCCAGGGTTTTTACCGATCCCGAGGATGAGAAAAATGTGGTGGTTGCTCTCTGGCAAAAAAAAGAAGGTGAAACTCCTCCGTTGTGAGTTACCGCCCGCTTACTAAAACATCATTAATGTTGAAAATGCAAAACCCTAAGATTTCGGTTGTCATACCATCCTATAATCATCAGAATTATGTCCTCCAGGCTGTTGAAAGCGTGCTGCAGCAGGACTGGCCGGACATCGACCTCATTGTGATTGATGATGGGTCAACGTTCCGGTTTATTTCCCGGCCGAACAGGGGGCTGGTGAAAACGGTCAAGGAGGGACTGACCATCGCCCAGGGGGAATTTTTCTGTCTTCTCGCCTCTGACGACTATCTCACCCCCGGCAGTCTCTCCAGCCGTGCTTCCTGTCTGGCGGCACACCCCGATTGTGTGGCCGTATTCGGCGATGCACTTCTCTTGTCCGGCGATGCGGTGACAGCGGAACGGGTAATGGACGCCAAGCGGCGGCGGCTCTTCGAACTGGCAGATCCGATCCCCGAGTTCATCAAAGGGGTGAACCTGCCGATCCATACCCTCATGGCCAGGACCGCGATTTTCAGACAGGTCGGCGGATTTGACGAGCGTTATCACTATTGCGAGGATCTGGATCCGCAGCTTCTCCTCTATCTGGCCGGGCCGATCCGCTTCATTGATGTGCCGGTTTACTGCCTCAGGCGGCATACGACGAATTCCTCGCGCACCAATCCCCATGTCGCCCGGGCCGACAAGGTTTTGCTCTATCGCAAATATCTTGAGGAGGTGCCGAAACTTGCCCCGTACCGCAAACTCATAGAATATCAGCTGCGCCGGCAGTATCTGCTGCTGGGCAGATATCTCACGCAAAGCGCCGCCCCTTCTGTCCTGGAAAAGGAAATATTTGCCGGCGCCATCAAATATTGCTGGCAGGATATACGATTATTATGGCATTTATTACGGCTGCGTTTCCACTGAAATACGGTGCCGGCAGGGGCACGGCCCTCCCCGGCATCAAAAGTTATTAAAGGGTACGCCCATGGGATACTTCAAACATCCGCAGGCCCTGGTCGAATCACAGTCAATCGGCGATGCAACGAGGGTGTGGGCCTTTGCCCATATCCTGGCCGGCGCCCGCATCGGCGGGGATTGCAATATCTGTGATCACGTATTCATTGAAAATGATGTCAGGATCGGCGACAGAGTCACGATTAAATGCGGTGTGCAGGTCTGGGACGGCATCACCATCGAGGATGATGTCTTCATCGGCCCGAACGTCACCTTGACCAATGACCTGTTCCCCCGCAGTAAACGGTATCCGGAAAAATTCACCCGCACAGTCATCCGCAAGGGGGCGTCGATCGGGGCCAACGCCACCATCCTGGCCGGCATCACCATCGGCCAGGATGCCATGATCGGCGCGGGGGCGGTGGTCACCAAAGATGTTCCCCCCCATGCCATCGTCACCGGTAATCCGGCGCGCATCACCGCCTATGCCACCCCGTCCCGGCCCCGGGCAACACCTGCCGCCGCCTCCCCCCCGGCGTCAGAACAACCGAGCCGCGGCCCCATGGTCAAGGGGGTCACCATTTATTCGCTGCCCCTGATTACGGACCTGCGCGGCAGCCTGACTTTCGCCGAATACGGACAGTTCCTGCCTTTCATCCCCAAGCGTTTTTTCATGGTTTTCGATGTCCCCAGCAAAGAGATCCGCGGCGAGCACGCTCACAAGGCACTGCATCAGTTTCTCGTCTGTGTGAAAGGGAGCTGCGCCGTGGTGGTTGATGACGGCAGAAACATTGAGGAAATCGTCCTTGACGCAGCCAATATCGGCATCCATGTCCCGCCGCTCGTCTGGAGTATTCAATATAAATACTCCCCTGACGCCGTATTGCTGGTGCTTGCCTCGGAAAAATATGAGGCGGGCGACTACATCCGGGATTATGATCAATATCTGGCCATGGTCGGCGACCGTGACCGGTAACATTCCCTTTCTTGATTTTGCCGGCCCTTATCAGGAACTGCAGGGAGAACTTGATGCCGCCTGCAGGAGGGTGCTGCAGGGCGGCTGGTATATCCTGGGGAGAGAGGTTGCCGCCTTTGAACAGGAATTTGCCGCCTACTGCGGGGTAAACCACTGCGTCGGGGTGGGCAATGGACTTGACGCCCTTTTTCTTATTCTGCGGGCCTACGGCATCGGTGCCGGGGATGAGGTGATCGTGCCGGCCAACACGTACATCGCCTCGTGGCTTGCCGTTTCCCATAACGGCGCCACGCCGGTGCCGGTCGAACCTGCGGCGGGCACGTACAATATCGACCCGTGCCTCATCGAGGCGGCCATTACCTCCCGAACCAAGGCGATCATGGCGGTTCATCTCTACGGACAGGCAGCGGACATGGACCCGATCAACGCCCTGGCCGCCAGGTATCAGCTCAAAGTTATCGAGGACGCGGCCCAGGCCCATGGTGCCCGTTATAAGGGGAAAAGGGCCGGCAGCCTGGGGGACGCGGCGGGTTTCAGTTTCTACCCCGGGAAAAATCTTGGCGCCTACGGTGACGGCGGGGCGGTGCTGACCGATGACCCCGGACTGGCGGCGCTGGTGCGCAAACTGCGCAATTACGGATCAGGGACGAAATATTACAATGATGTCATGGGATTTAATTCCCGGCTTGATGAGCTGCAGGCCGCTTTTCTGCGGGTCAAGCTTACCAGGCTTGATGAATGGAACGCACGCCGCGGCGGCATCGCGGCCCGCTATGCCGAGGGGCTGCGGCACACATCGCTTACCCTGCCCATGGTCCCGGACTGGGCGGATCCCGTCTGGCATCTCTACGTGGTCAGATCCGCGCACCGCGACCGGCTGCAGCAGCGGCTGGCCGCAGCGGGTATTGACACCCTGATCCATTACCCGGTTCCCGCCCATCGGCAGAAGGCCTACAGCCATATGCACATGACGGAGGGCAGCCTGCCGCGCACGGAAAAGATCCATAGGGAGGTGCTCAGCCTGCCCATCGGCCCCCACCTGGCACCAGGCGACCAGCAGCGCATCATTACCGAAGTATGCGAGATTCTCGCTACGGAACCGGTCTGAGGTCTGAGAAACGCCATGACCGCCCTGCGCAGATCAGTCGGCAAACAGCTTCATAAAGTGATCCTCGCCTGCCGTATCTGGAAATACCGGCTCCTGTCCGACTGCCCGCATGTGCAGGGCCGGGCCAGGGTCAAGCAGCCGGTCCTCTTGAAAGGCGACGGAACGATTATCCTCGGTGACCGGGTGCGCCTGGGGGTGGTGGCCTCGCCCTTTCTCTACAGCGGCTACATCTATATTGAGGCCAGAAAGAAGCAGTCAATGGTGGCGATCGGCGCCGGCACCATGATCAACAACAATTGCGTGCTGATCAGCGAGGGAGAAGGGGTGCAGATCGGCGCCGACTGTCTTCTCGGCTATAACGTGCAGATCTTTGACAGCGATTTCCATGAGCTGGCCCTGGAAAAAAGACATGGCGGCTCGCCGAAGACAGGCAGGGTGGTGATTGCGGACCATGTCTTTATCGGCGCCAACGTCACCATTCTGCGCAGCGTCACCATAGGGGCCGGGTCCGTTATCTCGGCAAATTCCGTGGTCACGGCCGATATTCCCGGCCATGTCGTTGCCGCCGGCAATCCAGCCAGGGTCATCAGGGCATTGTGAATGAGCCTGTTGATGGTTTTCGTCCCAGGCGCATGCACGCCTTCAGGGGTCAGAGAGGACAGTGTGTGCCCATGCGCCGCGGTCAATGCTTTTTCGCGACATCCGGAGATTGCCCTGTTGTCTGCTCCGGCAGGTCAAAAAATTCCCGGATGACAATCTCCGTAAAGATATCGGCACCTTCGACATTGAGGTGGGCCGAGTCATAGAAATGCTTGTCCAGCAGCAGGGGATGCTCCAGGAAATTCTCGAAGGGAATATGCAGCTCCCGGCACAGTGCGCTCAGTTTGGCCTCAAAGTCCATCTCGTACTCATAGAGGGGCGAATGGCGGATGGCGCGCAGATAGCTAGGGTCAAAGGGACCGGTAAAGACGATGAGCCGGCCGACCCTGGGGACGATAGCCTGCAGGGATTGGCGCAGGAGCTGCTGCTTTTTGCCCGAGCTGTGGTAATCCACATACCATGGATGGATGATCTTTTTTGTCTGTTTGACATCCGCGCCGCCTGCCCCGTCCTCTAAGAGTTTGACGTTGATTTCTCCCGTCACGGCATAAAAGCCGTTGGTCTCGACAAATTCATCGGTGTGCGGTTCTTCCTCAATGCCGAACAGCTGGTACAGGATGGATCGATAATAGTTTTTCCAGGTGCGGAAGTCGAACGGCAGGAACATGGATATCTGCTCGAAGATATTCAGTCTGGCAATCATGGCCGTGGAAAAATATTTTTTCCATTTGGCGCCGTCATTGATCTGGTTGGCGGACATGCAGACGATCACCGTCGCCCGGCTGAACTGCTGTGGATAGCGGTCGATAAGGCTTTCGATCATCAGCGGATCTCCGGCCGTGACGGCAATATTGACCACGTCATCTTTGGGGATATGCAGCAGTCGCGCGGCAACCGCCGGATTGAGCTGCCTTTCCGCCCGGCTGTCACCGGCAAAGATGATGCGGGGATTTTTTTGCAGCAGATATTCCTTGCCGCTCAGACTGGCATCCTGATAGCTCCTGTTCAACAGATGCAGGGGCACGAGGGTAATGAGGGCGATGGACAGGACAATGAAGGGGATTTTTTTTGTCACCCATTGTTTGTAGGGATTCACCGGAGAGCCTCGGGTTAGAATTGAAAATAGATGAATTCGCTGATCCGGCTGACGCCAAGCAGCCCATAGATGGCGATAAAGACAACGAATAAGGCCCACCTGGCGTCCGGTTTCATTTTTTCGGCCATCTGCAGGGAGTTGCGCCAAAGCGCCGCGCCCAGCCCGAAAATCACCAGCACCATCATGTTCAATTTGTCGCCGTTCAAAGCGGCGAGGATGTCGTCTTCAAAGCGCACCCCGAACGGAGTCAAGACGCCGAGGGGCAGCCGCACCATTTCCGGCAGCACCAGCCCGTTCAACCCGAGCATGCCCTTGATCACCTTGAAGGCATCGGCAAAGGTGGCGGCCCGGAAAAAGACCCATGAACAGTTGAGAAAAAGGAAGGTGAGCAGCCAGGCCGGCAGGGACGGCAGGCGAAATCCGAGCTTCTGCCATAATCGGTTGATGACCACTGCCGCACCGTGCATGGCGCCCCAGAGCACAAAGGTCCAGCCGGAGCCATGCCACAATCCGCACAACAGAAAGGTGATAAAGAGATTGACGCAGGTGCGGACAGTCCCTTGCCTGCTGCCGCCCAGGGGAATATAGACGTAATCCCTCAGCCAGCGGCTCAAGGTCATGTGCCAGCGCCGCCAGAAATCACGGATATCCAGGGCCTTGTAGGGGGAATAAAAATTGATCGGCAGCCTGATGTTGAACAGCAGGGCGGAACCGATGGCCATATCCGTGTAACCGCTGAAATCGTAATAGAGCTGCAGGGTATAGCTCAGGGAAACGGTCCATGCCTGGGTGAAATTCAAGGCGGGCAGCTGGTCAAAACCGGCATCCGCCCAGACGGCAAAGGTGTCGGCGATGATCACCTTTTTGAAGAGACCGAGAAAAAAGATGGTGATGCCGTGGGCGATGTTACGCCAGTTCGGCAGGGCGTTGCGGAGCCGGGTGAACTGGGGCATCGTTTCCCGGTGGCGGACGATGGGCCCGGCAAGCAACTGGGGAAAAAAGCTGACAAAAAGGCAATAATTGAGAAAATCATATTCCTTTGTCTCCAGGCTGCGGCAGTCGAGCAGATAGGCGATCTGCTGAAAGGTGAAAAAACTGATGGCCAGGGGCAGCATCAGGTGCAGCAGATTGAACTCGTGACCGGTCAGGGCCGAGAAGTTGCTGATGAAGAAATCCGCATACTTGAAATAGCCGAGCAGGGCCAGGTTGACCGTAATGCCGAACAGCAGCATGACCTTCGGAGAAAGGAGTCCGCCCCGCTGCGGGCTCGCCTGTTTACCCTTTTTCAGGGCGGTGCCGAGGCCGTAATTAAACAGGATCGAGGCTACCAGCAGCGGCAGATAGGCGGGATTGCCGAAAGAATAGAAAAAGAGCGAGGCGAGAACCAGCCAGGCCCTGCCGGCCAGGATGAGCCGGTACCGGTTGAGGACAAAATAGCCTGTCACCACAACGGGCAGAAAGAGAAGGATATAGATATAGGAACTGAAAAGCATGGGAATAGCTCACACTTTGATCTTTGCCGGATCAACATA
>JACQYM010000093.1 GCA_016208225.1 Deltaproteobacteria bacterium
CGGCGGGGATCAGGGTTTCCTGCCGGAGGTTGTCCGGGTTCTAACCTGTGTGCATGATGTTTTTCGCGGCAACCAGTGGGTGCCGGCGGCCAGCGCCGTTAATCCCGATCAGGCCCTGCTGATGGGACCGGCCGAGCGGGCCGACGTTATTGTTGACTTCAGCAATCTGCCGGACGGCACCCGTATCCGCATGGTCAACACCGGACCTGACGCCCCCTTTGCCGGTTTCCCCATCGCCCCGGCCGAGTTAGCCGATCCGGCCACCACCGGCCAGGTCATGGAGTTTGTCGTCAGTTCGGCCCTGACCAAGCCGGCTGACGCGACAACCACGGCCCCGGAAAATCTGCTGCTGCCCGCGGCAGGCGGCCAGGGCGTAGCGGACAATGTCCGCCAGTTGTCGCTGAATGAAGCGGAATCAGCCCTGGTCTGCGTCACGATTGATGCCATCACCGGCGTGGTCACCGCCGTGCCGGGCGAAATACCGCCCTGCGTGACCCCCGGCGCCATCCCGTTCGGACCCAGGGCCGCCTTTCTCGGCACGGTCATGACCGGCATGGCCATGCCCATGATGTGGATGGATCAGGTCAGCGAGACCCCGCTCATGGGGGACACGGAAACGTGGGAACTCTATAACCTGACCATGGACGCCCATCCCATCCATCTGCATCTGGTCGGTTTCGAGGTCATTGACCGGCAGCCGCTGGTCATGATGCCGAACCCGGCCGATCCCATGATGATGATGCCGATGCCGATGGCTGATCCCGCCATGGCCGCGGTTCCGGCTCTGGCAAACGAGATCGGCTACAAGGACACGGTCATCGCCTATCCCGGCGAGGTGACCAGGATCAAGGCGACCTTTGACCGGGCCGGTCTCTATGTCTGGCACTGCCACATCATCGAACATGAGGACAATGAAATGATGCGGCCCTATGTGGTGCGCCATACCCCGGACATCAACAACAGCGGCTGCGTGGACCGCACCGACCTGATCGCGCTCATGAAGGTTATCCGCGATCGGCAGATGGCCGACATCAGCAAGTTGGCCTATGATCTGAATAATGACGGCAAAGTCAATGTCGCAGACAGCCGCTACCTGGTGGCCAACTTCACCAGAAAAAACGGCAAACGCTGCCCCTGAGGGGCGGAAAAGTAAAGAAGGAAAATTACCACAGAGCGCACAGAGTCCACAGAGAACAGTGACTGGATAAAAAATGTATCTCCGTGCTTCCCGTGTGCTCCGTGGTAAAAATTTTATAACAAGTTCACTTTTGAGGAAAAAATGATGAAGAAAACAACCCTGTTCCTGCTGCTCCTGTTGCTCTCGGTTCTGGTTGACCGGGCCCCTGCCGCCATGACCATGCCGCCGGCCCCGATGCCCGCAACCACCCCGGTCATTGAACTGAACCCGATTCTGGCCGAGACCCTGGCCGGGGGCACCGTTACCTTTGATGTCATGGTCTCGAACCTGGGCGCGGCCAATGTCGGCTCCTTCGGCTTTGATCTGTTTTTCCCGAATTTCCTGGCCTTTAATTCCATCACCTTCAGCCCCTATCTGGGCAATGAGGCCATGGGCGAGGTGGTGAACTATTACGCCGCCCTGCCGCAGCAGATCGTCATGATCGGCTCCTTTTCCATGCTGTCGGATGCGCAACTCGAAATGGTGCAGCCGAACATGCCCTTCAGTCTGGCCAGCCTGATCTTTACCGGCCTTACCCCTGGATTCGGTGAGGCGAACCTGGTCAATGTGGCGTTAAACGATGGCTTCGGCTTATCGCTGAATCCCGTCATCTTCGGCGATTCCTTTGTGGCGGTTGACGCGGTGCCGGTGCCCGGCGCCGTCTGGCTGCTCGGTTCGGGCCTGCTCGGCCTGGTCGGCAATCAGATGCGGAAACGGCGGGATCGGGTTTAGTCTCTTTTGTCGGGTTACGCGATACACCCGCTAACCCGACCTGCAGACTACCGCCTGCTTGGCAACCAGGTGCAGGGGCGGTTCGCGAACCGCCCCTGGCTGTTAAGTGGTGAATAATGAGAGGAAAAGATGAGGGAATTCATGATGTCGTATTCGGTAAAAAGCATTTTCTGCTGTCTGCTTGTCCTGGGATTTACCTGCACTTCCGCTGCGGCGCTCGAGCTGCAGGAGGAGAAGGACAAAATCAGCTACAGTGTCGGTTATCAGGTGGGCGGCGACTTCAAGCGCCAGAAGATTGAACTCAATGCCGAGGCCCTGGTCAAGGGTGTCGAGGATGCCATGGGAGAAGGACAGCCGCTCATGACGCCGGAAGAGATGCGCAATACCCTCATCGATCTCAAAAAGCGCGTTGTCGCCGTCCAGGAAGAGGCGAGGCAGCAGGCCCGGGAACGATATCTGGCGGAAGGGCAGGCATTTTTCACGGAAAACGCCAAAAAAGAGGGAGTCGTGACCCTGCCCAGCGGTTTGCAGTACAAGATCATCAAAACCGGATCAGGCAGCAAACCGCAGACCGCGGATACGGTCAGTGTCAACTACCGGGCCACGTTCATTGACGGCACGGAGTTTGACAGCTCCTATCGGGACGGCAAACCGGCAGCCTTCCAGCTCGACAGCGTCATACCCGGTTTGCGGGAGGGGTTGCTCCTCATGGAAACGGGCAGCCACTGGCAGCTTTTTCTGCCGGCAGCCATCGCTTTTGGCGAACAGGGCCCCATGGCCGACCGGCCCGTTATCTTTGACCTTGAGCTGCTCGAAATCACAGCGGCGGACAACAAATGATGGTCTCGTAAAAACAGAAAATCAACCA
>JACQYM010000011.1 GCA_016208225.1 Deltaproteobacteria bacterium
AGAAAAACCTGCCTCCCGCAGCTGCGCCATGAGACGCAGGATCAGGGGCCGGTCAAGGACGGGAAAGAGCGGTTTCGGCCGCAGCAGGGAATAGGGTTTGAGCCGGGTGCCGAAACCGGCGGCAAGTATCATTGCTTTCATGTGACTGTCCAGAAGTCAAGAAGCCGGAATTGATGCATCCGTAAAAAGTTTTTTTCACCACAGAATCAGCTCTGCGGGCTCTGGGCGCTCTGTGGGTAATTCTTTGTTTTTACCGATCCATCAATCTCAGAACGCCAGTTTGCCGTCCGCGCCCTCTTCCACGCCGACGACCACGATGCCGGCCCTGTCCGCCTGGCTTATCACGGCCTCCCGGTCAAAAAGCAGGGCCTGGCCCGCTTCCACCGCCAGCACCGCGGCCTTCACCTCTTTCATGGATTCAATGGTGGTGGGACCGATGGCCGGCAGATCAAAACGGAAATCCTGACCAGGCTTTTTCACCTTGACCACCACGGCATTTTCCCTGGCCAGCACCCCTCCCCGCTTGATGGCTGCATCCGTGCCCTCAATGGCCTCCACCGCCACCACCGCCAGATCGCGGACCACCACGCACTGGCCGATATCCAGTTTGCCGATGGCCCTGGCCATGCGGAAACCGAACTCGATGTCACGCCGCTGGCCGGCATCGGGTTTCTTGCGGGTTACAACGCCGGCCGGAAACAGCAGATGCTGCAGATAGAGGGTGGAGTTAACCACCTTGATCCCTTCCTTCTCAAGCTCATCGGCAAACGCCCGCAGAAGGGCGTCATCCTGCCGGACATCAATCTTGTTCCAGAGAGAAAGGCCTTTCAGGTCAGGGAATATATCAAGGAAAATACGGGTCTTGGTGATGGTGCCGAGAAAGACCGCCTCCTTCACCTCTTCCTCATGGAAAAACCTGATGATTTTGCCCAGCTGGCCGAGCTTCACCCAGCAGTATCTGTCCGCCACGTTCTCCAGATCAGGATGGGTCTCTCCCTTGTGGCCGGCAATCACCACTTGCCGTCCGGCCTTCCGCGCCGCTTCGGCGAAAAGATAGGGGAACTGTCCCCCGCCGGCGATAATGCCGATCTTACTCGTCATCGCTGCTCAGTCTGACCACATTGCGGTTGGAAACATTGAAGAATTCCACCATCCTGGCCACCGGGACCGAATCGGGAATCTCCACCCTGACCCTTTCCAGGGCCTCCTGCAGCAGCAGATCCCTGGTCTTGAAAATCAGGGTAAAGGCCCGGCCGAGATTGCGGATATCCTCCGGGCTGAATCCGGCGCGCTTCAGACCGATGCGGTTGATGCCGCGCACCTGCATGTCATTGCGGATGCCGGCCACCATGACATAGGGGGGCACATCCATGCTGATGCCGGACATGCCGCCGATAAAGGCGTATTCACCGATGCGGGAAAACTGATGGACCGCCGTCATGCCGCCGATCGTGACCCGTTCCCCGACCTCCACGTGGCCGCCCAGGGTGGCGTTATTGACTAAAATGACATGGTTGCCGAGGCTGCAGTCATGGGCCACATGCGCGTAGGCCATGAGCATGCAGTTGCTGCCGATGGTGGTGACGCCGTGTCCGCCCGGCGAGCCCCGATGAATGGAGCAGTATTCCCGGATGATATTGTTGTCCCCGATCTGGAGAAGGGTATCCTCGCCTTTGTATTTGATGTCCTGCGGCGGGGCGCCGACACAGGAAAACGCGCCGATATCATTGGCTTTGCCGATGGTAAGCGGCCCGGAAAGAAAGGCATGGGGGCTGATCCGGGTGTCGGCACCGACCCTGACCCCCTTGCCGATGACGGCGTAGGGGCCGACCGTTACCGACGAATCGAGTTCCGCGGCCGGGTCTATAATCGCTGTTGGGTGAATTGTCATATGTTCACAAGAGGTTGATTGTTACGTGCGGCACATAGGAACGGCCTGGAAAGATTATGCTTCTTCCAGGCAACTTGAAATCATGGTCCCGAAAAAAACAAAAATTTTACCGCAGAGAACACAGAGTTGACCAACCGGAACCAAAACGTTCTCTGTGATCTCCGTGCGCTCGGTGGTGAAAAATAGAGAAAGATTCTTCCTCACTCCCACTTCCAATGGAAAGCTTGTCTTTGTAACACAGACTGCCTGCAATTTCCACTTTTTCTCACCGGCGCGGAAGCGGTTCAGGAAAATGTGGCCATCAACTCCGCTTCCGCCGCCAGAATTCCATCCACATAGGCCTTGCCGGCAATTTTGAAAAGTTTTGATTTGCGCTTCATGATATTCAGCTCGAATCGGATCTGGTCGCCGGGAATGATGATCTTCCGGAAGCGCACCCCGTCCATGCCGGCAAAATAGACAAGATTCTTGCCGATCTTGTCCCGGTCGGTCAGGTACGCCAGAATGGCCCCCGCCTGGGCCATGCCCTCCATGACCAGCACGCCCGGCATGACCGGTTCGCCGGGGAAATGGCCCTGGAAAAAGGGCTCATTGATGGTGACATTTTTTATCGCCGTAATCGATTCTCCCGGCACCACCTCCAAAATCCGGTCAACCAAAACAAAGGGATACCGGTGGGGAAGCAGCTTTAAAATTTCAACGATATCATATGACTGTAAGATTTCACTCATCTTCTTTCTCCTTATTTTTTTTCATCACCCGTCAGTTTGCTCATGTCGTGGCGCAGCCGGCGGACTTCTTTCAACAGCTGCGGAATCCGCGAGAATGCGGCGGCCGCCTGCAGCCATTCCTTATACGCGATGGCCGGGAAACCCGCCACCACCGCGCCGGCCTTGACGTTGCCGTTGATGCCGCTGCGGCCGGCAGCCGTAACCCTGTAGCCGACCTCCACATGATCGTTTACGGCGGACTGGCCGGCCAGCACCACACTCCGCCCGATTTTGGAACTGCCGGCAATGCCGCACTGGGAGACAATCAGACAGCCTTCGCCGATTTCCACATTATGGGCGATCTGCACCAGATTATCAATCTTCGTCCCCTTGCCAATCACCGTGCTGCCGAAGGTGGCCCGGTCAATGCAGGTATTGGCACCGACCTCCACATCATCCTCAATCACCACATTGCCCACATGGGGACGCTTGACATGGACCCCGCGGCTGTCCGTGGCATAGCCGAAGCCGTCGCCCCTCCCCGAGGGTGACCCGCGCCCCCAGCACAGCCAGGGGGGCAACGGCTGCGGAGGCGGCAATCCGGCAATCGGCGCCGACCACGGCCATGGCGGCGATCCCCGGCGGCGGCACGGATCTTTGATAAAAAACATTGTGAATAATGGCTGCGGCCAGGTACGGATTTTTCACCCGGATGGCCGGCCGGGACACCGCTTCCATATCCAGGGGCACGATGACCGCCGCAGCCCTGGTCTGCCCCAGCTGATCAGCGTATTTTGCCTGGGTGACAAAGGTAATCTCGCCGGCCGACGCCCGGGCAACATCATGAAAACCTGAAATTTCAAGCTCCGGGTCGCCCAGCAGTTCCCCTTCAACCAGTGCGGCAAGCTCTGCCAATGATTTTCTTATTCGCTCCATGCCTCTTCACTCTCCTAAAACCTGTCTGCTTGACCCAACCATTTCATATGTACAACAAACCGTACATGAGGTCCCAAAAAATGGATGCTATAACCTATGCAGCGGCAAGGCAAAACCTGGCCAAAAGGATCCGGCACATGTACCTGACCGATATCTTTCGAATACTCCAATATTTTTTCCTCGACAAGCCATATTCCTTCCTCAACAACAAAAAAAGACGGGCTGTTTTTCTTTGCGGAAAAACGAACCCGTCTGCCAGGACAGCTCTGTCCATGCAACCGTACGGTGTGCACTCTATCAGATGATCTTTCGGCTATAAAGTGCCGTTTACCCTGTCACGCAGAATCCCGGAGGGTTTAAAGGTGACAACCTTGCGGGCCGTCAGGATCAACTCCCTGCCGGTCTGGGGATTGCGGCCCCGCCTGGCGTTCTTGTCTTTGATATTGAATTTGCCGAATCCGCTGATCAGCAGATCCTCGCCATTGGCCAGACAATCCTTGCTTATTTTCAAGAATGTTTCGACAATCGAGGTTGCCTGCGCCTTCGTTAAATTATGGGTTTGATAGATCTTCTGCACCAAATCAGCCTTTGTCAGGGTCATGTTGCTACACCTCCATCATGTGAAAAACCATAGTATTGTGGTCAACCATTCTTGCTTATCCGTAACTGCAAGGAGTCAGAAGACAGAATTCAGGAGTCAGAAGGACGGCAATCCCTTGCCTCTCGC
>JACQYM010000012.1 GCA_016208225.1 Deltaproteobacteria bacterium
GTCGTCATTCCGGCACTCTGTTCAGTCCCCGCTTGACGGGGGTGTTTTAAGCCGGAATCCAGTATCTGGGAGTTTCTGGATGCCGGATCAAGTCCGGCATGACGAACCGTCCGCTGTTCATTGCATGTAACTCACTGTAAATTCGTACAATTCAACAACTCAGAAAGTTGAAATCTCATTTTCCACCACATGAAAGAGGGCGGCAACCACATGCCGGTCGTATTTGCTGTCCGCTGCGGCAAGCAACTGGTCCATGGCTTCCCGGGCGGGAAGACGGTCGCGATAGGCCCTGGGGCTTGTCATGGCGACAAAGGCGTTGGCTGCGGCAAGGATGCGTGAGGTGAGAAGAATCGTCTCCCCTGCCAGCCCCTTCGGATAGCCGCTGCCGTCAAGATATTCGTTTTTCTGGCAGATGGTTTCCAGGACAGGGCCGTCAAATTCGATGTCTGCAAGAATTGCCGCAGCTGATGCGGTTTCCCCCTGCAAAGCAGCCTGTTCTGCCGCGGTCAGCTCTCCGGTTTTGAGAAGAATTTCCCTGGGGAGAGAGAGTTTGCCGAGATTACAGAGGGTGGCAGCGGTTTCGATGGTTGCCAGCTGGCCGCCGGACAAATCCATGGCTCGGCCCACGGCGGTGGCCACATTTGCGGTTTTGGCCGAATGGTTGGCGGAATGCGGGTCATGCAGGTCAATCGCCCGCATGAGAGCGCCGACGATCTGTTTCATGAGCCGCTCTTTTTTGGCCTGCGCCTCCTGGAGCAGGGTGACATCATGCAGGGTGATCAGGACCGAATCATATCCTTTGCACTCATAGCCAACCGGCAGGCAGGTGGAAATAAAGAGATGATGATCGCCTCTGATATCAAAAGAAATTTCCCTGGTGATCATTTTGTGCCCGGCTGCCGCGTTCTTGACCAGTTCCTGCAGCGTACGCCCCGCTTCCGGGCCAAAAATGTTTGCCAGACTCTTCCCCTGCAGGGCATCAGCCGCTGTCTCCAGCTCTGCAGCCAGGGCTTTGTTGGCAAAAATAAGGCATGACTGATGGTCGAGCAGCAGAATAAAATCGGTCATATTGTCGTTGATCGCATTCAGGAGATTGGACTGTGCCTCGAGCCTGCTGGATTTATCGAGCAGATCCCGGGCAGTCTGCCGTTCCTTGACCGATGTGCCGTACCACCAGGCCGCAACCATCAGGGCGGCGCAGAGCAGCAGGGCCATCAGCAGCGCAACGAGCAGGAAGCGCTGGTGGCTTTGTGATTCCGCCAGGGCTTCGGCATATGAAATTTTCTGGATAAGCATCATGTTCATGCCGGACAGTACCCGGCTGGTAAACAGGCTTCTGCTGCCGGCATAGTCGAAGCCCTGGCTGAACCGGCCGGGACTGCGCAAGACGGAGGCGGCGACCAGATCGTCGGCATTGGCCGCTAACTGCAGGGTGAGCGGCGCTGTGCCGTCCGCCAGCGGCGAGATATAGGTGATCAGGTTGCCGTCAAGGCGCACCAGAATTGTTTCCGCTGTTTTGGTGGCCAGGCTTCGGTGGTCGAGGATTTTAAAAAGTGAGGTGGCGGCATTGGTGAAGCCGTACAGCACGGCGATGGGCGGCTGGTTGTCGCTTTGTTTCTGCAGGGGAAAAACAGGGACCAGAAAGCCTGCAATCGGCTGGCTGTTTTCATTGCGTCTGATATCGCAGAAGAGATGCGTCCCTGAAGTGATCACCCGGGAAATCGCCTCCTTGAGCGGGGCATCGGGCAGGGCCAGACCGGGAGTTGACGTGATCAGCTCCCCGCCCGGGGCCAGAAGCGCCAGGCCATTGTCAGCATAGAAGGCGATATTGGCCGGCGCCGTCATATTTGACTTGGGATCATCATAAAATCCTGACCGCTGGCCCGTGGTCTGGATAAGATTGCGCAGATAGGAAAGCTGCACCGCCTCGGTTTCCCGTTTCATCTCCGGGCTGGACAGCAGCTGCTGGGCATAGAGCTGCAGCGCGCCGTTGGCCGCCAGTTCGCGCAGCACGGCAAATCTGCTGTCAGACCATTGCATGATCTCGGCGGCGCGGCTGTCCGCCACCACGGAGAGGGTGAGCTGCCAGTTGTTGAGGTCTCGCTGCTGCTCGTAGCGGATCAGATGCAGGACGGAAAAAACGCCAACCGCGACGAAGAAAAGCAGGATGGCGGCACTGATCAGGTACGGTTTTGTATTTCTATTGCGGTTTATCATCGCTAATCATCCCTACATTTTGGGCAGGTGCAGCCACCATTTGTTTTCATTTACCGAATAAAGGGGGAGATAATGGGCAATCGCCTGATGGGAGACAACCTGCTGGGTCTGATTGTCAAGGATGAGAATGTCATTATCATGGGAAACGGCAAGCACGGCATGGGCAATGCGGAGATTGGTGTCCTGCAGGATAACGATGCGCAGAGTGTCCATCTCAAAGCCGAGCCAGCGCAGAGAAAAAAATTTGGTGATCGCATAATCTTCGCAATCCCCGCCGTTATAGAGAAACTCCCTGGCAATGGCCCAGTAGTCCTGGGTCCCGTAATTGGTCATATCCAGGATATAATCTTTTTTGTTGGCGTAAAGGTTTACCGCATCGATCTGCTCCAGGGCGGGTCTGCTTTTTATGGTGTCAAGATAGGCCAGCCAGTTCTGTAAATGACAACGGTTGAACGATGTCTCGGAGCAGTCTCCTTCCGGCACATCCTGGAGCAGATGGCGTTCAAGGGCGGCCAGCCACTGGGGCAGATAATCTAGATTCTGCTGCGGTTCGGCAGTGTACCCGAAAAGGCCGGCAAAGCCGGTGGCTGCACATGCAAGGGCCGGCTGAAAAAGGAGGGAAAGCAGGAGCAGGCAGTGAAGTGAGATTTTTCTCGTTTTCAAAAGAAGGTACCTGATGAGAAAGCAACAAAAGATGTAAAAAAAGCCGGGTGGACAAATCTCTTCAATTACAGCGGATGGGGAATTTTTTGTCAAGGGAAAATAAGGTGTTAGGAGATGACAGGGGTCAGGGGAGGGGCAGGGTGAAAGAGAAGACCGCACCATTGTCGCCCTTGTTGCTGTTTTCGGCCCAGACCTGACCGCCATGGCTTTCGACAAGCTGCCGGACAATCGCCAGTCCCAGGCCCGTACCGTTTTCCCGCGTGGTAAAAAACGGATCGAATATCTGGTTGATGTTTTTTTCCGCAATGCCGGGGCCTGTGTCCGCTATCTGCAAAAGGATTTTTTCCTGGCCGTCGTCCATGATCTCGGAGGCGGAAACGGTGATGGTGCCGCCGTTCTGTTCCATGGCATTCTGGGCATTTTCCATGAGGTTTAAGATGATCTGTTTCACCTGCCGCGCATCGGCCCAGCAATCGAGGTTTTCCGGGATCACGGTTCGCACGGTGAAAGGTTCTTCCCCCTTCCGGCCCTGGTTGAGGAGATCGGTGCATTCCTGCACAATGCCGAGGATGGACAGCCAGCATTTTTCCGGGGTGGCAGGTTTGGAAAACTGCAGGAATTGACTGATGGTCAGTTCCAGGCGGTCACATTCCCTGATGATGATGTTCATCAGGCTGCCTGTGGCGCTTTCCGGGGCAAAGTCGTTTTCCAGGACCTGGGCCGCGCCCGAGATGGCGGCCAGGGGATTACGGAATTCGTGGGCAATGCCTGCCGCCATCTCGCCGATGGCGGCCATCTTTTCCGCCTGCCGCACCTTCTCCTCCATTTTTTTAATGATGCTGAGGTCCTGCATGGTATAGACCCTTGAATTTTCGGAATCACCCGGCATGTTCAGCCTCGTCCATGAATAACCCACCGGAATCTTCTCGCCCCTCTTTTTCTGCAGATAGGTCATGGGCCGCAGGGTGTCGGTGGTGATGCTCAGTTCCGGGAAAGCCTTCTTGATTTTTTTGCCCAGCACATCAATGGCATCATATCCGGTGATAATGCCGGCGGAACGGTTGAAGGAGGAGATGCGGCCCTGGGAATCCACGGTGATGATGCCGGTGGCGATATCATCGAAAATCTGCTTGTACAGCAGGGCCAGCCGGTCCAGGTCCCGGGAGGTCTTGGAGAGTTCGGCCTCAGCCCGGCGCAGACGTTCGGAAATAATGAAGCTGAAGATTGCCACCAGAAAAAAGGTGAGGCCGCGGATGGAGAAGGAGTGCATGGCCACATGAAAACTGGTCTGCGGGGCAATGCCCAGATGCAGCAGGGTTGATTTGTCCATCATGAATTCCGCGGTCAGGATGGCGCCATAGCTGAAGGTTGACAAGGCTGCCAGCAGCAGTGCGCCCCGGTGAAAGAGCAGAATGGCGGCGCTGATGATGGGAAAGTAGTAAATGATGGTGAAAATGGAATCGCTGCCGCCGGTAAAAAAAACCAGACAGCTGGTGAGCAGGCAGTCCGTGACGATCTGCAGATAGGCGAATTGCCGGTGGCGGGAGAGAATTTTTAAAAGCAGGGCCGAGAAAATGGTGAAGAGATAGGTGCCGACAATAAAAAAGGCAATATAGCTGATGGGCGGGATGATAATTTCATGCTCCTTGGTTTGCAGGAGCATGCTGATTCCCAGCAGAATGGTCAACAATACCACCCGCAGAAAAAGAATCCATTGGATCTGGTTTTTCAGATAAAAATCATCAGGGGTGGCATATCGGGAAGCAGGATAGATCTTTTCAAATATCATCAGGAGGCCATCAGAGAATATCGTATTTTTTTACCTTGTAGCGCATGGAGCGGAAGCTGATTTTCAGCAGTTCGGCGGCCTTCATTTTGGAGTTTTCCGCTTTTTTCAGGGCAAGTTCGATCATTTTCTTTTCAAACCTGCTGGTAATCTTCTCCAGGCCCAGGTCGTAGAGTTCCTCTTCGCTGGTCAGGCTGAAAATCGCCTCCCCGGTTTTCTCTTCATCCGGGGCGACGCGACGCTGGGTGGACAGGGTAAGACTTTCCGGCAGGATGAGGTTGGAGGTGGAAAGAGCGACCCCTCTTTCAATGATGTTTTCAAGCTCCCGGACATTGCCCGGAAAATCATAGTCCATGAGCACCTGCAGGGCATAGGAGGAGAGCTGGGGCGCCTCTTTTTCAAAGGTCTGGGAATATTTTTTCAGAAAATGGTCGACCAGCAGGGGAACATCCCCCTTCCTCTCCCGCAGCGGCGGCATGCGGATGGGGACAACCGCCAGCCGGTAAAAAAGGTCCTCCCGGAAGCGCTTTTCCAGGATTTCCTGCTCCAGGTCCCGGTTCGTGGCCGAGATGATGCGGACATTCACCTTGATTGTTTTGGTGTCGCCCACCCGTTTGAACTCTCTTTCCTGCAGCACGCGCAGCAGTTTGGTCTGCACCATCGGGGTCAGCTCGCCGATTTCATCCAGGAAAGCACTGCCGTTGTTGGCGAGTTCAAAGAGGCCGATCTTGTTGGCGCTTGCGCCGGTAAAGGAACCCTTCGTGTGGCCGAAGAGTTCGCTTTCAAAAAGGGTCTCGGGAATGGCATTGCAGGTGATGGGAATAAAGTTGTTATGGGCTGCCTTGCTCTTCTGATGAATCGCCTGGGCCACCAGCTCCTTGCCGGTGCCGGATTCGCCGATAATCAGCACATTGGCATGGGTCGGGGCGATTCTTTCAATCTGGTCGAACAGAGAGCGCATCTGCGGACTGTCGCCGATGATATTGGGAAAGTCCCGGCTGGCAGGTTCCAGGGACTGCTGCGTATCCTTGGAGCCGCTGGCAATGGCCGAACTGATCACTGATTTTATTTCATTAACCTTGAACGGCTTGGTAATGTAATCATACGCCCCGTGTTTCATGGCCTGCACCGCATCCTCGGGAGAGGCAAAGGCGGTGATCATGATAAACGGCAGTTCCGGGTTTACCTTTTTAACGGAGTCGAGCAGTTCAAGGCCGCCCATGCCGGGCATCCTGATATCGGAAATAACAAGATCAAATTCCTCGTTTTCAATGACTTTATAGGCCTTTTCCCCATCCGGGGCAGTGAGGGCTTTATGACCCTCCTTTTCAAGAAGTATCTTCAGGAACTCGCGCATGCTGAGTTCGTCATCGACGACAAGTATTGTGGACATATTTTACAAAAGAAGAGTTTTGCGATAAGATTTTGAACTACATCAATAAGATGATCCAGGAAATAAAAAAATTACCACTGGACGTTCAGGGACCACGGCGCGGACGAACCGCGTTAATAAAAAGGTAGCAGTTTTTAACGTCTCTTACAAGCCGGTCAAAAGGCTTCTGCATTTATATGGCGAAAAATTTTATTATTATCGGCCTGCTGCTCATTGTCATCGGCCTGATGTGGCCCCTGCTCGGTAAACTGCCCATCGGCCGTCTGCCCGGAGATATTATTGTCCGCCGGGGAAATTTCAGCTTCTATTTCCCGCTGACCACCTCGATCATTATCAGCCTGCTGCTTTCCCTGCTCTTCTGGCTCCTGCGCAAATGATTCGTGCAGCAGCGTGTCAACCAGTTCCCGCAGCGCGGCAAACGTTTTGACCTGATAGATTCTGTTGCGGATCTCGGCTCCATTATGCATTCCCTTAAAGTACTTGCCGGCATGATTGCGAATGTTGCCCAGGGCCTGCAGGGGATGTACAAATTGCTCGATAAGTTCAAGGTGGCGTTGTAAGGCCTGCAGGCGAAGCTGCGGCCCGGGCTGCTGCGGTGCATCCTGCCCGAAGACCCATGGCCTGCCGAGACAGCCGCGGCCGATCATGACCCCGTCACAGCCGGTCTGCCGCATCATGTCCAGGCCCTGGGCATGGTTCATGACGTCGCCGTTGCCGATGAGCGGGATGGTGATTTTTTCTTTAATCGCGGCAATGACATCCCAGGCAACCGTGCCGGCAAAACCGTCGCTCCAGGTGCGGGCATGGATGGTCACTGCCGAGGCCCCGGTTTCTTCCGCCATCTGGGCAAAGTCAGGGGCAGTGATGTGCTGATGGTCCCAGCCGGACCGGAATTTGACGGTTACCGGCTTGTCGGTTGCGGCGCACACCGCCCGGATGATCCGCGCCGCCAGATCCGGGGTTTTCATCAGGGCGGCCCCGGCCCCTTTTTTGGTAACTTTTTTAACCGGACAGCCCATATTGATGTCAATACAGTCAATCGGCTCCCGGTTCAGCATGGCCGCGGCCCTGGCCATGACATCCGGTTCGCTGCCGAAAAGCTGCATGGCAATCGGCCTTTCCGCGGCTGCTGATCGGGTCATGTGCCACGTTTTTTGCTGGGCATAGGTCAGGCCATGGCAGCTGATCATTTCCGAAAAAACGAGTCCGGCGCCATATTCCCGGCAGAGCAGGCGGAAGGGCAGGTCGGTGTAGCCGGCCAGCGGCGCCAGAATAAAGGGGTTGGCAATGGTCAGCGGCCCTATGTGCAGCGGCTTTATTTTCATCGATTTTCTACTGGAGAGTTCGGATGGAACATAGTAATATGCCCATCCTGTCAAAAAAGTTACTGTTCAACCAATAAACCAGTCAACCGAGCAACTGGAGATGTCATGACTTTCAAATTAAACCCGAATAATGATCAGCTGTCCACGGAAGAGTTACAAAAGCTTGCCGAGATGCGGAAAAGATGCGCCCGCCGCATTCTGCTGTCAACTTCGCTGGCCGCATCCGGCCATCCGGGCGGTTCGCTCTCTTCCCTGGATCTGCTGCTTGTCACCTACGGCATGATGAACCATAAGCCGAATGAGCCGTTATGGCAAGAGCGCGACCGCGTGGTGATGAGTATCGGCCATATCTCGCCCGGTGTCTACAGTGTTCTGGCCGAATACGGCTATTTCACCGAAGGCGACTTTCTGACCGGTTTCAGGCGGGCCGGATCAGGCTTTCCCGGCCATGTGGAAAAAATCGTGCCGGGGGTCGAATGGGACACCGGCAACCTCGGCCAGGGCTTGTCGGCCGGGGTGGGCATGGCCATGGCCCTGAAACTCAAGGGGTCAAAGAGCAAGGTCATCGTTTTCATGGGAGACGGTGATCTGCAGAAGGGGCAGGCTGCCGAGGCGATGCGTTTTGCCCATAAATATAAATTGAACAATCTGCTGGTGATCGTTGATCGGAATCGTCTGCAGATATGCGGCAGCACCGAGGAGATCATGCCAGCCAACATTCAGGGCCTCTTTGCCGCCTGCTGCTGGAATGTCGAGTTGCTGGACGACGGTCACGATTACCAGAAGA